>NZ_JAQQPR010000011.1:0-199634 GCF_036688705.1 Duganella sp. S19_KUP01_CR8
CCGGGGTCAGGTCCCCCATTTGAGCATGAGCTCGGCTAGTACAGCCGAGCTCATGCTCAAATGGGGGACCTGACCCCGGAGGTAATCAGCAAGCCGCGTGGTTCACCGTGATCACGTGGATCGCCAGGCCGCCCAGCGAGGTTTCCTTGTACTTGGCCTGCATGTCGGCGCCGGTCTGGCGCATGGTTTCGATTACTTCGTCCAGGCTGACGAAGTGGGTGCCGTCACCCTTCAAGGCCAGCGAGGCGGCGGTGATCGCCTTGACCGCGCCCATGCCGTTGCGCTCGATGCAGGGAATCTGCACCAGGCCGCCGATCGGGTCGCAGGTCATGCCCAGGTGGTGCTCGATGCCGATTTCGGCCGCGTTTTCGATCTGGGCGTTGCTGCCGCCCAGCGCCGCCACCAGTCCGGCCGCCGCCATCGCGCAAGCCACGCCCACTTCGCCCTGGCAGCCGATTTCCGCGCCGGAGATCGAGGCGTTACGCTTGCACAGCATGCCGATGGCCGCTGCCGTCAACATGAAATTACGCACGCCGGTGACCGGATCGCTCGGTTTGCAGTCTTCCGCGTAGTAGCGCAGCACCGCCGGGATGATGCCGGCCGCGCCGTTGGTCGGCGCCGTGACGACACGGCCGCCGGCGGCGTTTTCCTCGTTGACCGCCATCGCGTACAAGCTGACCTGGTGCAGCGCGTCATGCGGCAGGTCGTTGGCGCGGTTGTCGGATGCCTTGGCGTCGCTGGCCTGCTTCCACAGGTTGGCGGCGCGGCGCTTGACGTTCAAGCCGCCCGGCAGCTGGCCCGGCGTATCCAGCCCGTGGGCGATGCAGTCGCGCATGACCTGCCAGATCTTGTCGATGCCGGCGTTGACTTCCTCGTCGGTGCGCTTGACGTTTTCGTTCGTGCGCAGCATCTGCGGGATGGTCAAGCCGGTGCGCTCGCCGTGGGCCAGCAGCTGGTCCATGGTGTCGAAGGCAAACGGAATCGCGGCGGCGGGCGCGCTGCCCACCGTCGGCGCGGCCTGGTGGGCTTCGCCCTCCTCTTTAATGAAGCCGCCGCCCACCGAGTAGTACACCTTGCTGAAGGTGCTGCCGTCGGCGCGGGTCAGCGTGAAGCGCATGCCGTTCGGGTGCTCGGCCAGCGATTCGGCCATGTGGAACACCAGGTTGACGCCACGCTTGAACGGCACGGTATGAGTGCCGAGCAGGCGTAACTCGCCCGCCGCCTCGGCTTGCGCCAATTGAGAGTCGACGCTGGTCGGCACCACGTCCTGCGGGGTTTCGCCCATCAGGCCGAGGATCACCGCCTTGTCGGTGGCGTGACCGATGCCGGTCAGCGCCAGCGAGCCATACAGCTCGGCGGTGACGCCGGTGACGTCGTCCAGCGGAGCGCTATCGAGCAGAAAACGGCGGGCCGCCACCATCGGTCCCACGGTGTGGGAACTCGACGGCCCGATGCCGATTTTAAACAGGTCGAATACGCTCATGTCCATCAGTTGTCTCTCTTTTTTATAGTGTGTTGAATTATGCGGCTTTGCCCAGATGGACATCGACGTTGGCCAGCATGTCGGCGACCATCTCGTCGACGCCGATGCGGGCTTTCCAGCCCCAGTCGGCGGTGGCGGTGGCGTCGTCCAGGCTTTGCGGCCAAGTGTCGGCGATGGCCTGGCGGCTGTCCGGTTTGTAGCCGATCTTGAAGTCCGGCAGCGCACGGGTGATCGCGGTCGCCAGTTGCTCAGGGTTGAACGACACGCCGGCCACGTTGTAAGCCGAACGTACCTTGACTTGTGCCGCGGGCGCGTCCATCAATTCGATGGTGGCGCGGATCGCATCGGGCATGTAGATCATCGGCAGCGTGGTCTGCGGGCCGAGGAAGCATTCATAGCGCTCGCCGCGCAGCGCCGAGTGGAAGATGGCGATGGCGTAGTCGGTGGTGCCGCCGCCCGGAGGCGACTTGAAGCTGATGATGCCAGGGTAGCGGATCGAACGCACGTCCACGCCGTACTTGAGGAAGTAGTACTCGCACAGGCGCTCGCCGGCCAGCTTGCTGATGCCGTAGATCGTGGTCGGATCCATCACCGTGGTTTGCGGCGTGTTGACGGCCGGGGTGTTCGGGCCAAAGGCGGCGATCGACGAAGGCCAGAAGATGCGCAGTGGCTTGCCGACCACGCCGCGCTCACGCGCCACTTCCAGGATGTTGAGCAGGCCGTCCATGTTCAGCGTCCAGGCTTTCAGCGGCGCAGCTTCGCCGGTGGCCGACAGCATCGCCGCCAGCTGGTAGACCTGGGTGATGCCCTCGTCGGTGACCAGCGCCGACAGCGCGACCTTATCCAGCACGTTGAGCGTGGTGTAGCGCGCCGCGTTGTACAGATTGGTCGGACTGATGTCGGCGGCGATGACGTTCTGCGCGCCGTGCTGGGCGGCCAGCGCCTCTACCAGCTCGCTGCCGATCTGACCATTTGCGCCGATGACGAGGATGCGTTCTTGAGTGTTCATATTATTGTTCCTGACGATTTTCATGTTTAGTTCTTCAGCAGGCCGAGCTCACGGCCTGCCTGTTCGAATGCTTTGAGCACGGTCTCCAGCTGCTCGCGGGTGTGGGCCGCGGACAGTTGGACACGCACGCGGGCCTGGCCCATCGGGACCACGGGGTAGAAGAAGCCGCTGAGCAGAACGCCCAGCTCATACATTCGTGCCGCGAATTTCTGCGCGACGGGCGCGTCGAACAACATGACAGGAACTACAGGGTGCGTACCAGGCTTGATGGTGAAGCCGATACGCTCTATCTCCTTGCGGAAGAAGGCGGTGTTTTCGTGCAGGCGGTCGCGCAGCTCGGTCGATTCCGACAGCTTTTGCAACACGGCCAGCGAGGCGCCGGCGATCGATGGCGCCAGCGTGTTCGAGAACAGGTAGGGACGCGATTTCTGGCGCAGCATGTCGATCACTTCCTTGCGCGCCGAGGTGAAGCCGCCCATCGCGCCACCCAGGGCCTTGCCCAGGGTGCCGGTGATGATGTCGATGCGGCCCATGACGTTGTGGTGCTCGTGGGTGCCGCGGCCGGTCGCGCCCATGAAGCCGGAGGCATGGCATTCGTCGATCATCACCAGCGCGCCGTACTTGTCGGCCAGGTCGCAGATCTTGTCCAGCTGGGCGATGGTGCCGTCCATCGAGAACACGCCGTCGGTGACGATGACTTTATGGCGCTTGCCGGCGGCCGCTTGCAACTGCACTTCCAGGTCGGCCATGTCGTTGTGGGCGTAGCGGAAGCGCGCAGCCTTGCACAGGCGGATGCCGTCGATGATGGAGGCGTGGTTCAGCGCGTCCGAGATGATGGCGTCGTTCTCGTCGAACAACGGCTCGAACACGCCGCCGTTGGCGTCGAAAGCCGCCGCGTACAGGATCGTGTCTTCGGTGCCGAGGAACTTGGAGATCGCCTGCTCCAGCTGCTTGTGCACGGTCTGGGTGCCGCAGATGAAACGTACCGACGACAGGCCATAACCATACTTCTCAGTCGCCTCGATGGAGGCCTGCGCCACCCACTCCTGGCCGGACAGGCCCAGGTAGTTGTTGGCGCACATATTGATCAGCATTCGACCATCTTCGCTCGTCACTTCCGCGCCCTGGCGCGAAGCCAGAACGCGCTCTGGCTTGTAGAGGCCCTGCTCGCGCAATTGGTCGAGGTTTTGTTGCAGGCCGCTGAAGAAGGTGGTTTTAGCTGGAATGGTCATGATGGGTCCCTGTGTGTGGTACGATTTCACCGCAATTACACTGCCTTATGCGAAATCCGTTATGTCGAACTCAAATTCAATATATCGAATTTTACAGAACGGCAGTGCACTGCGCAAGCCATGCACGCGCAGTGATTCACTTGAAATTTAGCCCATCTGCCGAATAAAACAATGAAAACACCCGTTTCGACGAATGCACCTCCAGAAGTCGGCGCCGCGCTACAGCGCTTGCGCCTGGCCCGTGGCCTGACACTGGAAGATCTGTCCCGCATCGCCGGTGTCTCCAAATCGATGCTGTCGCAGATCGAGCGTGAAAAGGCGAATCCGACCATCGCCATCACCTGGCGGCTGGCCAATGCGCTGGGGGTGCAGATCGGCGAGTTGCTGGCGACGGCCGAACGGCAAACGGAGACCGTACGCGTGATCGAGGCGCACGAAATCCCCACCCTGCCCGGCCATCACGCCGGGTATGTGCTGCGCATCCTGGGGCCGCTGGAACTGGCGAGTAAATATGAGTGGTATGAACTGACGCTGGTGCCGGGTGGCGAACTGGCCTCGCAAGGCCATGATCCCGGCGCGCAGGAGCACCTGACGCTGCTGCACGGTTCGGTGGAGGTGGAGGTGGGGCCGGACAAGAAGAAGATGAAGCTGGGCAGCACGGCGCGCTACCCGGGGGACCAGCAGCACATCATTCGCAACGTCGGCAAGACCGAGGCGAAGGCGCTGCTGGTGGTGATACACCGCTGATTTCTTACCCCGCACCGCCAGGCGGGGTCTGACCCCATGCGGGGTCAGACCCCTAAGCGGAACGGCATGCGTATCGCGAAGGCATACGGGTTCTACCAGTTCGATTCACGCTCCGGCGTGGAGCTGATGCGGTGGATCGACAGGTCGGCGCCCTGGAATTCCTCTTCCGGGTCCAGGCGAAGGCCCAGCGTGGCCTTCAGCACGCCGTAGATGGCGAAGCCGCCCGCCAGCGCGATCGCCACGCCCAGTGCGGTGCCGCCCAGCTGCGCGGCGAACGATACGCCGCCGATGCCGCCGAGCGCCTTCTGGCCGAAGATCCCCGCCGCGATGCCGCCCCAGGCGCCGCACAGGCCGTGCAGCGGCCACACGCCCAGCACGTCGTCGATTTTCCATTTGTTTTGCGCCAGCGTGAACATCCAGACAAACACCGCTCCCGCGATGCAGCCGGTGGCCAGTGCGCCCAGCGGGTGCATCAGGTCGGAGCCGGCGCAGACGGCCACCAGGCCGGCCAGTGGGCCGTTGTAGGCGAAGCCGGGGTCGTTCTTCCCCATCAGCAGCGCGACCAGCGTGCCGCCGACCATCGCCATCAGCGAGTTGACGGCGACCAGGCCGTTCATCTTGTCCAATGCCTGCGCGCTCATCACGTTGAAGCCGAACCAGCCCACCGTCAGGATCCACGCGCCCAGCGCCAGGAAAGGAATCGACGACGGCGGATGGGCGGCGATGGCGCCGTTCTTCATATAGCGTCCACGGCGCGCGCCCAGCAGCAGCACCGCCGGCAGCGCGATCCAGCCGCCCACCGCGTGCACCACCACCGAACCGGCGAAGTCGTGGAACTCGGCGCCAAACGCGGACGCCAGCCATTCCTGCACGCCGAAGCGGTGGTTCCAGACGATGCCCTCAAAGAACGGGTAGACCAGGCCGACCAGCAGCGCGGTGGCGATCAGCTGCGGATGGAAGCGCGCCCGTTCGGCTATGCCGCCCGAGATGATCGCCGGGATGGCGGCGGCAAATGTCAGCAGGAAGAAGAATTTGACCAGCTCATAGCCGTTCTTGGCGGCCAGCACCTCGGCCGAGGAGAAGAAATTGACGCCATACGCGATGCTGTAGCCGACGAAAAAGTAAGCGATCGTCGATACCGCGAAATCCACCAGGATCTTGACCAGCGCATTGACCTGGTTCTTCTTGCGCACCGTGCCCAGCTCCAGGAACGCGAAGCCGGCATGCATGGCCAAAATCATGATGGCGCCAAGCAATATGAACAATGCATCGGCGCCGTCTTTATATCCACCCATCAAAATCTCTCCCCAAAATAATGCAAAAATTAGTTACGAGTATCGATAAAAGCAATAATCGTTCCAATTTGGTGCAAATTTTAAGTGCTTGATTTCAATGTGTTTTTATTTTGTGCATGAACATGCACCAAGGCCGTGCGCACCGAAATAAGGCGTCATTTTGGTGCGCACGGTTGTTGAGGTCAAATCGGGGCGCCCGGCGGGATAACTGGCATGGCGCGCAGTTTGACGCTGTGCGGATCGGCCAGGTAGGCGGAAATCAAGCCGGCCGCCTGCTTGCGGCTGTCGGCGGTCACGCCTTTGCCGGGGTTCTTTTGCAGCCATTGCGCCAGCTCGCGCGCGGACTGGCGCACTTCCGCGTCGACCTGCGGATGCAGCTTGCCGCCGTCGAGCAGATTCAAGGCCGCATCGATCAGCACCCAGTTGGCCGCCAATTGCACCGCCTCGCCGCCGGCCACGGAGGCTGGCACCGGCTCGCGCTTCCACGTCTTTTGCAGCAGCAGCGACAGCACTTCCTGCACGCCCGGCTGCTGCGCGTCGCGCGCGTGCTGCCAGGCGACGCGGTTGATGCGGGCCGGGTCCAGCAGGAAGCCGGCCGTCTGCGCGGCGCCCGCTTCGGCGATCGAGAAGGCGTCGAACGCGGTATCCATGCGGGTGGCGAAGTATTCGCGGCTGCGTTCATGGCCCATCGCCGGCGGCGTCAGGATATCGAGCACGCCGGCCGGCAGCGCCAGGTACTCGGCGCGCAGGCTATCAGCAAGACGGTTCAGGGCCTGGCGCTGCACCGCCGCCGGAGTGGCCTTGATGCCTGCCTTGGCCAGGCCGGCCTTGACGTCGCCGCTGCTGGTGTAATCGAAGTCGCCGCCGCCGATCAGGCGCGCCAGTGCTTCGCCCTGATAGCGTTGCAGCAGGTAGACCGGCACCAGCCGCGCTTCCAGCTCGCCGATCTGGCGGGCGTCAGGCAGTACGTCCAGCGAGAAGGTTTGCAGCGCGCGCTGGCGCACGGCGCCCAACTGATCCCAGGTCTTGATCGAGTCCGGGCCGAAGTCCCACAGCAGGCCATCGGGATGGCTGGAGCCGGGCGAGCGGTCGTCCTGGTCGCTGGAGTACAGCATGCCGGCCGCGCGCGCGTCGGCGCGCAGCTTGGCCAGCGCGGCCTGTTCCTGCGCACCGCTACCGAAATCGCCGTAGATGTATTTGACGATGTAGTCGTCCCATGGACCGACACCAACGCCGTACGCATCGGCGATATCGACGTTGCCCTTGGCGTCCAGCTTGAGGATGGGATGCGGATAGTCCATCACCGAGCCATTGCCCATGCGGCTGGCCGCAAAGTTGTGGGCGAAGCCCAGCGTGTGGCCAACTTCATGCGCGGCCAACTGGCGCAAGCGCGCCAATGCCATCGCTTCGGCCAGTTTCTGCCTGTCGGCCGGAGCGTTTTTGCCATAAGGCGCGAGCAGGCTTTCGGCGATCAGGATGTCCTGGCGCACGCGCTGCGAGCCTAGCGTGACGGCGCCCCGGATGATCTGGCCGGTGCGCGGATCGGCCAGCGCGTTCCCGTAGGACCAGCCGCGCGTGGCGCGGTGCACCCAGTGGATCACGTTGTAGCGGATGTCCATCGCATCGACGCCTTCCGGCAGCAGCTCGACGCGGTAGGCATCCTTGAAGCCGGCCTTCTCGAAGGCGCTGGCCCACCACGAAGCGCCAGCGATCAAGGCCGAGCGCACCGGCTCCGGCGCGCCACGGTCGACGTAATAGACGATGGGTTTCTTGACGGTGCCGACCGCCGCCGACGGATCGGTTTTCTCAAGGCGGTGCCGCACCTGCCAGTGCACGTCGATGCTGCTGGCGAGCGGCGTGGCGAAGTCGTAGTAGTTGACGTCGAAGCCGCCGGAATATGGATGGTAGCTGCGCGGTTGCCAGCCCATCGCGGTCGTGGGCAGGCGCACCATGCTGATGCGCTGGCGCAGCGACAGGCTGCTGGCGTCGGCCGCGACCTGGCGCACGTACTCCGCTTGTCCGGGGCCGGCAAATGTCAGCAGCGCCTCCAGTTCGACGTTGTCGGGGAAGGCCTTGGCCTGCTGCGCCAACACCGCGCTGCGAGCCGCATCGATCTGATACGCGCCCTGCTTGGTGGCATTCAGCCGAGCACCGACGCCGTGCCGATCCGCCAGCAGGAAGCTGGAGAAGTCGATCAGATGGCGCCCGTCTTCACTGGCAAGGATATCGCCGGACCACAGCACGCCGCTGGCGAACGATTCAGTGACGGCGGCGCGTTCGTCCTTGTCCGCAGAGGCGGCGATGAAGTTGGTATTTTCCTGCACGAAGAACAGGCGCGCACCATGCTTCTCAAAATGCACCATGCGCATCTCGCCCGGCTGGCCGCGATCCAGGCCAACATCGTTCGAGCCCAGCGCATAAGGCAAGGAACTCAATAGCAGAAACGGTTGATCCAGCGCCGATACGGACAGCAGCACCCTGCCCTTGTCCGTATCGCGCCACAGATCGATAAACCCCGGCTGCGATTGCAGGCCGCGCGTGACATCGGCGATCTTCTTTGCCGAAGGCGCGGGCGCACCTTCGGCAGCTGCCGCCAGCACCGGCGCCGCTGGCGCCACGCCCAGCATCAGGATGGCGCACAGCAGGCCACCTCGAATAACCGCGAATGCGTCATTCCCGCGTAGGCGGGAATCCATACGTCGCATGGTCAGTGCCGCAGCATGGATTCCCGCCTGCGCGGGAATGACGATGCGCGCGGCACTCACTGCTGGCCTGCCGCTTTGACGGCCTCCGTAGCGCCATCCATCTTCAGCGCGCGGCTCAGGAAGCCCCAGCGGTCCGCCACTTCCTCGATCTGCTTGGTGGTCGGCTTACCTGCGCCGTGGCCCGCCTTGCTGTCGATGCGGATCAGGATGGGCGCGGCGCCTCCCTGGTCGGCCTGCGCAGTCGCGGCGAACTTGAAGCTATGCGCAGGCACCACGCGGTCGTCGTGGTCGGCGGTGGTGATCATGGTCGCCGGGTAGCAGGTGCCCTTCTTCAGGTTGTGCAGCGGCGAGTACTTGACCAGCGCTTTGAACTCGTCGGCGTTGTCGGAAGAGCCGTAGTCCGAAGTCCACGCCCAGCCGATGGTGAATTTATGGAAGCGCAGCATATCCAGCACGCCCACCTGCGGAATCGCCGCCGCGAACAAATCGGGACGCTGCGTCATCGCCGCGCCGACCAGCAGGCCGCCGTTGCTGCCGCCACCGATGGACAGCTTGGCAGGCGACGTCACCTTGTGTGCGACCAGCCATTCGGCCGCGCCGATGAAGTCGTCGAACACGTTCTGTTTTTGCAGCTTGGTGCCGGCCGCATGCCAGGATTCGCCGTATTCGCCGCCGCCGCGCAGATTGGCCATCACGTAGACGCCGCCCATTTCCAGCCACGCCAGGTTGGCGACCGAGAACGACGGCGTCAGCGAAATATTGAAACCGCCGTAGCCGTACAGATAGGTCGGATTGCTGCCATCGAGCTTCAGGCCTTTTTTGGAGACGATGAACATCGGCACCTTGGTGCCATCGCGGCTGGTGAAGAATTCCTGGCGGGTTTCAAACGCGGCCGGGTCGAAGTCCACTTTCGCCTGGCGATACACGCTGCTCTTGTTTGCCTTCAGGTCGTAGCGGTAGATGGTGGTCGGCGTGGTGAAGCTGGTGTACGAATAGAAGGTCTCCGCATCGCCGCGCTTGCCGCCGAAGCCGCCCGCCGAACCCAGGCCTGGCAGTTCGAGATCGTGCAGCGGTTTGCCTTTCAGGTCGAATACCTTGACCAGGCTGTGGGCGTCGCTCAGGTAGTCCACCAGCAGCTGGTTGTTGACGATCGACGCCGACACCATGGTGTTGGCGGTTTCCGGCACGATCTGCTTCCAGTTCAGCACACCCGGCTTGCGGGTGTCGATGGCGACGATGCGGCCGCGCGGCGCATTGCGCTCGGTGCGGAACCAGAACACCATGCCGTCGTTGCCGATGAAGTTATACGACGCGTCGAAGTCCTCCAGCAGCGGCACCACCTTGGCGTCCTTGCGCGACAGGTCCTTGTAGTAGACGCGGTTCTTGTTCTCCGTGCCTTGCGAAGCGGTGATGATCAGGAAGCGGCCATCTTCGGTGACTTCGCCGCCGAAGCCCCAGTCCTTGTGGTCGGGACGGTCGTAGACCAGCGTGTCCGCGCTTTGCGGCGTGCCGATCTTGTGGAAGTACAGCTTCTGGAAGTAGTTGACGTCGGCCAGTTTGGTCGCTTCCTTCGGCTCGTCGTAGCGGCTGTAGAAGAAGCCGGAACCGTCGTGCAGCCATGCGGTGCTGGAGAACTTGACCCACTTGATGTGGTCATCGATGTCCTTGCCGCTGTCGATGTCGCGCACCTTGATCTCGTTCCAGTCGGAGCCGGAAGCGGCGGTGCTGTAGGCGAGGTATTTGCCGTTCGGGCTCACCGCCAGGCCGGCCAGTGCGACGGTGCCGTCGGCGGCCAGCGTGTTCGGATCGAGCAGCATGCGCGGCACGTCGGCCAGCGTCTTCATCGTGTACAGCACCGACTGATTTTGCAGGCCGTCGTTGCGGCTGTAGAAGTAACGGCCGCCTTCCTTGAACGGCACGCTGAAACGCTCGAAGTTCCACAGCTTGGTCAGGCGGGCTTTGATGGCGTCGCGGCCGGGGATCTGCGACAGGTAGTCCTGCGTCAGCTTGTTCTGCGCAACGACCCAGGCGTGGGTCTCGTCGCTGTTGGCGTCTTCCAGCCAGCGGTATGGGTCCGCCACTTTGACGCCATGATAGTCGTCGGTCTGGTCGACGGTGCGGGTGACGGGATAGTTCACGCCAGGGCCGGAAGCGGCGCAGGTTTGGGCGGAGGCGCTGTGCGCCATCAGGACGGCGGCGGCCAGTGCCGCGCATTTCAAATGCTTCATGCGAAAGTCCATAAAGTCGAAGAATATTCGGAAGCGGCGGGCCGGGCTACGGCGCCGCCGGGGCTCAATGACACCATGTAACCACCACGCGCCACGCGACCGATCATAGCTTGATTTGTGACAAATAAGCAATGATAGGAAAGCGTTATTGGCGTGGATTATTCGGCGCGCAAAATGCTGTCCGTGCCGACGACGGCCGGGATGGGCCGCGCTGAAATTCAGCTGTTCATATCGACGGCGCTGTAGACCGGCGCCGCGTTGGCGGCCGGCGCCTGCCACTTTTCCAGCCACGCGATCAACTGGTCGCCGGGGATGGGACGGCTCATGAAGTAGCCCTGCCCCTGGTCGCAACCCAGGTCGGCCAGCAGGCGCCATACCGCCTCGCTCTCGATGCCCTCGGCCACCACGCGCAGGCCCATGTTGTGGCCAAGGTCGATGGTGGAGCGGACGATCTTGGTGTCGCCGACGTCGTTCTCCATGTTCAGCACGAAGGATTTGTCGATCTTCAGCTCATTCACCGGCAAGCGCTTGAGGTAGGCCAGCGACGAATAGCCGGTGCCGAAATCGTCGATCGACAAATCGACCCCCATGGCGCTGAGGCGCTCCAGCGTGTGCTGGGCGCGCACCGGATCGTCCATGATGGCGCTCTCGGTGATCTCCAGGCAGAACGAACCGGGAGCCAGCTTGTAGCGCGCCAGCGTTTCGGCAAACTTGGCCGGCAGGTCCTGGTCCAGCAGGTCGCGCGTGGACAAGTTGACCGACACCTTGAGCGGATAGCCTTTGGCCGCAAGCGCCTGGCACAGCTCCGCCGACTTCTCCATCACCCAGCGCGTCAGCACGCGGATAAAGCCGGTTTGCTCGGCGAAGGGAATGAACTCGTCGGGGAACACGTTGCCGCGTTCCGGATGCGCCCAGCGCACCAGCGATTCCATGCCCACCACCTCGCCGGTATCGAGCTTGATCTTCGGCTGCACGTGCAGGCGGAACTCGTTGCGTTCGATGGCGTTGCGCAGCTCCGTCAACAGCGACAGGCTCTTCTCGCTGGACTTGTCCATCGCCGCGTCGTACACCACGGCGCCGTCGTTGCGCTGCTTGGCCGCGTACATCGCCACCTCGGCCATGCTCAGTAGCGCCTCGCCGTCGTTGCCGTGCTCCGGATAGCCGGCGATGCCCAGGCCCGCGCCGATGTCCACCGTCTGGTCTTCCAGCGACAGCGGCGTCTCCAGCGCCTGCAGGATCTCGGCCGCCACGCGCTGCGCGGAATCGAGGTCGGCATCGGGCAGCAGCACCGCGAATTCGTCGCCGCCCAGGCGCGCCACCTGCGCCGACGACTGCCGGCGATTGGCCAGCAGCAGCTGCAAGCGGCCGGCCACCTGGCGCAGCAAGGCGTCGCCGAAGCTGTGGCCCATCACGTCGTTGACGTGCTTGAAGCGGTCCAGGTCCATCATCAGCACGAACACGGTTTCCTCGCGCCTGGAGGCACTGAGCAGCGCATCGTTCAGCAGCAGCACGAATTGCGCGCGGTTCGGCAGGTTGGTCAGCGTGTCCCAGTACGCCAGGCGGCGGATCTCCTGTTCGCGCTTGGCGATCCCTTCGCGCATGGCGTCGAAGGCATGCGCCAGCGCGCCGATTTCGTCTTCGCGGCTGGTGTCGATCTGGCCTTTGTAGTCGCCCTGCTCCAGGCGCTTGGCGGTGACCGCCAGCTCGCTGATCGGCTGCGCGATGCGCTTGGCGGTGAACACAATGGCCAGCGCCGAGACCATGATGCCGCCCAGCGTCAGGCCGATCAGCCAGCGTTCAAGGCGGCTGTATTCCGCGGTCGCCTCGTCGATCGAGCGGGCCAGCAGGACGTTGGCGGTCTGGCCGCCATCCTTGCCGATCGCCAGCAGGCGCGCACTGTACTGGCCGGCGGCCAGGGTCAGGTCGAACGGGCCGGCCGGCGTGCCCGGCAAGGTTTGCAGCTGGTCGACCACGCTCTGCGTCACCGGGGCGGAGAAGGTCGAGCCCACGGCCAGCCATTTGCCTTGCGCGTCGCGGGTCAGCACGGCGGTATCGAGCGCGCTGACTTCGCGCATGTCGTTGGCCAGCTGGCGGTCGATCGGGAAGGTCATGACGATCCAGCCGATCGTCCTCGGCGCCAGGATGGGCATGACGACGATCTGGTAAGGCCGGTGCTCGACGATGGCGATGCCGCTGACGCCCACCGAGGATTCGGCGGCGTCGAGCATGCTGGCGACCTGCTTCTCCAGCGCGGCCGCCTGGTCGTTGTTGGTGGCGACGCTGATCTTGCGGTCGGCGTTGATCAGCATCGACAGCGAGGCCTTGATGCGTTTGCCGCTGTTGTCCAGCGCCGACAGGATGGTGCCGCGATCGTTCTCGTCGTTGTTGCCGATGGTGGCCACGAAGGCGGTATCGCGCGCCAGCAGGCGGGCGCCAAAGCGCAGGTTTTGCGCGTTCTGGTCCAGCAGGCGGCGGAACACCTTGGAGCCGTTGCCCAGTTCACTGCTGATGGACAGGCGCGCGTTGTTGTCGATGCCGCGCTGGATCACCAGCAGGCCGATCAGCTGCACAGCCACGATCAACACCAGGAACAGTGTGACGATACGGCTCTCCAGGCTGCGGAAGCGCATGCGCATGCTCGGGCTGCCCCTTAAAGAGTGGACGACGAAGGGTCGTCGGCCACGATCGGTTTCATCGGCAGCTTGAAGGCGACACTGGCCGGCGCGTCGCCAGCCTTCACCGTCACCACCTGCTCCGGCGTGGCGCCGCCGACCGTGTTGTAGTGCCAGGCCTTGACCACGTACTTGCCGCCGGCCGGCAGCTCGATGCGGGCGGCGCCGGCGGCGTCGGTCTTGGCGAAGTACGGCGTATCGACCACTTTGACATAGGCCAGCATCTTGTCATGGATATTGCAACCGAGCACAACCGTGCCGGCCTTGTCGAATACCTGCGGCGAAGCCGATTGGCCGGAGTACAGCTTCTGGTCGAACTTGTGGGCCGGCGAGAACGAATAAATGTGGTGCCTGACCTTGTCGTTATTCGGGAAGAATATCTTGGCGCCGGTCTGCACCACGCTGACCAGCGGCGCGAACTTCAGGCCCTTCTGTTCGATTTCCGCCGTGGCCGGCGCCCGCCCGCCGGCCGGGCCGCTTTCCGGCTCGACATAAACCACGGTATCGGCCAGCGCCTTGCCGCCGGCGTCCTGCACCTGCACCGTGACGCCGGTTGCCCATGCGCTTGCCGTGCTCAGCAATAACAAGGTCGACAGGGTCTGGCGGAGGACGTGACGGTGCATGGGAGGCCTGGTCTCGATAGTTGTACAGCTTAGATTGTAGCGCGTAGGCAATAATCTACGGCACGGTTTTTCACAGTTTGCCGCAGATTATTTCCACACGTCATCATACGGTCACATAAGCAAACTAAGATCGTACAGTTAAACCGACTTTTGGCAAGCATTCACCGTGAATTCCGTCCTCAGCCCCAACATCATCTATCTTCCGCCCAAGGCCGAGGACGAGGAGGCGGTGTTGCGCGCCCATCTGTACGACATCCTGGCGCGCCGCCAGCTGAGTGCGCTGTTCCAGCCGATTGTACACATGCAGAGCGGCGAAATCATCGCCTACGAAGGCTTGATACGGGGGCCGTCCGACAGCCCCCTGCATGCGCCGATGAATCTGTTCAAGGTGGCGCGCGCCAACGACTTGACGGTCGAGGTCGAGCACCTGTGCCGGCGCGTGGTGCTGGAGCGCTTTGCCGAGCTCGACCTGCCCGGCAAGCTGTTCCTCAACGTCAGCCCGGAATGCCTGATGCAACGCGACGCGCCGCACGGCGAGACGCTGGAATACATCCACCAGATCGGCATCAACCCGGACCGCGTCATCATCGAGCTGACCGAGAACCAGCCGACCTATGACTACGAGCTGATGCGCGAAGCGGTGCTGCATTACCGTAACATGGGCTTCCAGATCGCCATCGACGACCTGGGCGAAGGCTTCTCCAGCCTGCGGCTGTGGTCGGAACTCCGGCCCGAGTATGTCAAGATCGACATGCACTTTATTCAAGGTATCAACCACGATCCGGTCAAGCTGCAATTCGTGCGTTCGATCCAGGAGATCGCCGAGAAGTCCAACACGCTGGTGATCGCCGAGGGCATCGAGACCCAGGCCGAGCTGCTGGTGCTGCGCGATGTCGGCGTTGCCTTCGGCCAGGGCTACCACCTGGGCCGGCCGCACGCCCAGCCGGCCCGCGCCGCGCCGGCCGAAGTGGTCAAGGCGCTGGCGCGCAACGGCGTGGCGGTCTATCCCCAGCGCGGCGCGGAAAAGAACGGCGCCAGCATCTACAAGCTGCTGCACCAGGCCGACTCGGTGCCGTCCAGCATGAACAACAACGAGCTGTACGAGATCTTCGTGCACCATCCCAAGCTGCTGATCGTCCCGGTGGTCGACGACGGCGTGCCGCTGGGCCTGGTCAGCCGCTTCGACATGATCGAGCACTTCGCCCGCCCCTACCAGCGCGAGCTGTACGGCAAGAAGTCGTGCAAGCAGTTCATGGACAGCAATGCGCTGATCGCCGACAAGGACACCAGCCTGCAAGACCTGAGCTTCCGCATGGTGCAGGCCGACGCGCACCAGCTGTTCAACGGCTTCATCATCACCGACCAGGGGCGCTACCTGGGCATGGGCACCGGCCACGACCTGATGCGCGAGATCACGCAGATGCAGATCAACGCGGCGCGCTACGCCAATCCGCTGACCCAGCTGCCGGGCAATGTGCCGATCAACGAGCATATCGACCGCCTGCTGGAAAGCGGCACGCGGTTCTGGGTATGCTATTTCGACCTCGACCATTTCAAGCCGTTCAACGATGTCTACGGCTACCGCCGCGGCGACGACGTGATCCAGCTTACCGGCCGCCTGCTCAGCGAACGCACCGACGCCGACCGCGACTTCGTCGGCCACATCGGCGGCGACGATTTCATGATCCTGTTCCAGAGCGAGGACTGGGAAACCCGCTGCACCGCCATTCTTGAAGAGTTCGAACGACAGGTGCAGGATTTCTACAGCATTGAAGACCGCGAGCGCGGCGGCTACATCAGCGAAGACCGGCAGGGCAAGAAAGTGTTTTACTCACTGATGAGCTTGTCGATCGGCGCGATCCGAGTCGAACCGCGCCAGTACTACACCCACCACCAGATCGCCACCGCGGCAGCGGAATCGAAGAAGCAAGCCAAGAAGATACACGGCAACAGCCTGTTCGTGGATCGCCGCCAACAAACCAACTGAGCAGTTCAGGCCGGACGCACCTGCGTCGCATGCGCGGCCCGCCAGCGGCGCGCCTGTTCGGTGGCAGCCTCCAGCGCCTGCGGCGTCAGGTCCAGGTCGGATTTCTTGCGGTTGCTGGCCGCCGCCAGTTCGCTGGCCTCGGCGGCCAACGTCAGCCACATGCAGGATTTCTCATCGTCACGCGCCACGCCGCGTCCGCTGCCGTACATGCCGCCCAGGTTGAACTGCGCCAATGCATGGCCCTGCTCGGCAGCCTTGCCGTACCAGCTCACGGCCTGCTCCTCGTCGCGCGCCACGCCCAGGCCGTTGGCGTACATTACACCGAGATTATTCTGCGCGCTGGCGTCGCCCTGTTCGGCCGCGCAGCGATACCAGGCCACCGCCCGCGCCTCGTCCTTGGCCACGCCGTGGCCGTTGGCATACATGACGCCGACATTGAACTGCGCATTCGGCGCGCCCTGCTCGGCCGCCATGCGGTACCACTCCAGCGCCCGCTGCTCGTCGCGTGGCACACCGCGTCCGCGCGCGTACATACCGCCGAGGTTGTACTGGGCCAGCACATGGCCGGACTCGGCGGCGCGGCGATACCAGGTGAAAGCCAGTTCGTCGTCGCGGTCCACGCCCTTGCCATTGGCCAGCATGATGCCGAGATTGAATTGCGCGTCCGCGTCTTCCTGCTCCGCCGCCCTCAGCAGCCAGGCGTAGGCGCGCAGCTGGTCGGCCACCACGCCCTGCCCCTCGGCATAAGCCACGCCCACCAGCCGCTGGGCGACGGCGCAATTTTGCGCGGCGGCCTGCCGGAACCAGGCCAGCGCCTGCCCGTCGCTGCGCGCCACGCCGTGGCCGTGCTTGTACATCAAACCGAGATTGAGCTGGGCGCTGGCGTCGTTTTGCAGCGCCGCCTTGCGGAACCAGGCCAGGGCCAGCGGATAGTTGCGGCGCACCCCCATGCCGTGCACATAGGCCTCGCCAAGCAAAGTCTGCGCGCTGGCGACGCCCTGCTCGGAGGCGCGGTAAAACCACGACAAGGCGGTTTCGTCATTGCGCGCCACGCCGCGGCCCTTCTTGTACATCTGCCCGAGATTTTGCTGGGCCGAGACTTCGCCCTGCAGCGCGGCCGCGCGAAACCAGCGCACGGCCTCCTTGTCGTTATGGGCGACGCCGCGGCCGTTGAAGTACATCACCCCCAGGTGATTCTGCGCGAACGCCAGCCCCTGCTGCGCCGCCTTGGACATCCAGTAGAAGGCGCGGACCTCGTCGCGCGCCACATCCTGCCCTTTTTTATAGACCAGGCCCAGATTGAACTGGGCGTAAGGATTGCCGCGCTCGGCCGCCTCCCGGTACCATAGAAAAGTGTCGTAACCTGCCCTCGCCGAGCTTTGATTCTTCATGGTACACCTCTGGCCAACACCACAACATTGTTGGTTAAAGTGTAAAACGCGGCCCCGGCATGGGTTTGACGGCGCTCAAACGAGTCATGATGAAATGTTATCGTTTCTAGTGATGGGCTACCCGACGCTCGCCATCGGGCTTGGGGCCGAATGCGTAGACGGCAATGGCTATTATCGTCAGGCACCAGACGATCAAGGCGCCCGAGGGTAAATCGTAGAGCGTAGACAACACCAGCCCGCTTGCGTAGCCGGCGGCGCCGATCAGGTAAGCCAGCACCAGGCGTTTCTTGCCGACATAATGACGCACCGCCAGGCCGGGAACGATCAGGCTGGTGAACACCAGGTACACGCCCACCAGTTGCACCGACGCCGTGACGGCCAGCGCGAAGACCAGGTAGAACCCCAGCCGGCTCAAGCGTTCGCGCAGGAAGTACAACAAGCCGCAGATCACCACCGTGCCTATGGCCGGCAACAACAGCTGTTCGTAGCGCACCCACAAAATCTGGCCGGCCAGCAAATCCTGCAAATGCTCGCCGCCGTGCGGATTGTGCGCCACCAGCAGCAGGCCCGCCGTCGCGGCCAGGATGAACATCACGCCGATCTGCGCTTCCTGCACTTCCGGCCAGCGCTTCTCGGTCCACGTCAGCAGCAGCGCACCGAGCACGGCGGCGGCGGCGGCGGCGGCCTGCACCGCCCAGCTTTGCGGGTCCAGCTCGGCAGCGCCGGCGATGATCACGCCCAGCGCCGCAATCTGCGCGATCGCCAGATCGATAAACACGATGCCGCGTTTCAGCACCTGCGCGCCCAGCGGCACGTGGGTCAGCAGCACCAACAGGCCGGCCAGCAAGGCCGGCAGGATGATCATCAGATCCAGCGCTTCAGCGTTCATTTATTTGCATCCATCAAGCGTTGTACAGTCGAATCGAACAGGCCGAACAAGTCTTTGCTCTTGTCGTCGCCGCCGACGGAGAACGGCAGCACCACCGCCGGAATCTTCGCATGCTCGGACAGCCATTGCGATGCGCGGCCGTCCTGGTAGGCGGCGCGTATCACCATCTTGGCCGGCGCGCGCTGCAATTGCGACAGCAGCTCGGACAGGTGCGCCGCGCTCGGTTCCACGCCCGGCTTGGGCTCCAGGGTGCCGACCTGACGCAAGCCCAGCCAGCCCATCAGATACTCCATGTTCTTGTGGTGCTCGACCACGGCCACGCCTTTCAGCGGAGCCGCCTGCTTCTCCCACTTGAGCATGGCCGCATCCCAGCGCGCCGCGAAGTCCTTCTGGCGCGCCTGGTAGTAGGCGGCGTTGGCCGGGTCCAGCTCGGCCAGGCGCTTGGACAGCGCCACGGCGACCAGCGCGATATTGTGCGGGTTCTGCTGGATGTGCGGATTGCCGGCGGCATGCACATCGCCCTCGCTACGGTCGACCTTGCCCGGCACGTCGAGACGCGGCACGAAGGCGCCCGCCTCGAAGTTGCCCGGCTGGCCGGCGGCGATCTTGCTGTTGCCCGATTGCTGGACCAGCACCGGCAACCAGCCCACTTCCAGCTCCAGCCCGGTGCACACCAGCAGGTTGGCGTTGCGCGTGCGCGCGATCAGGCTCGGCCGCGCTTCGATGCGGTGCGGGTCTTGCAGCGCGTTGGTGGCGCTGGAGACCTTGACCTTGTCGCCGCCGAGTTCGTTGGTCAGCGCCTCCCATTCCGGCTCGCAGGCCAGCACGTTGATGGCGGCGTGCGCCGACGTGGCCGCCACGCAGGCCGCGGCGACCAGCAGATGTTTGAGTGTGCGTTTCATGCCTGCTCCTTTAGAACGAGTGGGCCGCGTGCGTGCCCAGGCTCATGATGTATTGAAGGAAAATCTGGTTGTCGGTGACACCCGGACGGGACTGGTCGCGCGCCAGCTGCAAGCGCAGGCGCGAGAATTCGGACGGGCTGTAATCGATCATGAAACTGCTGCGCGACGGGTTGTACGCTTCGAGGATGGGTAGGTTGGACCAGGCCAGCGCGCCGCTGTCGATCAGGCCGATGCGCTGCGAGCCGGACGACAGCCGGTCGTAGCGCAGGCCCGCGCGCCAGGTCGGCATGAACTGGTAGACGCCCTGCAGATACCAGCCCGACTGCACGCTGCGGTAGTTGCCGCTGGCGGCCGCATCGGTCTCGAGCGCGTAGTTCAGCGTGCCGCTTTCCTTGCGGCGGAAGTACTCGCCCTGCAGCTTGAAGTTGGTGTTGGTCGGATTGCCGTTCGGCGCCCATTTGTAGATGGCGTCGGCGATCCACATATTCGACTTGCCGCTGAAGCTGTTGGTCAGGCCCTGGTCCTCGTAGGCGCGCTGTTCGGCGCCGGTGTGCAGGTAGGACACGCCCGCGCGGTAGCTGGACGAGTTGCCGATGTCGTCGCCAAGGTGGGCGAACACGCTGACGGCGCCGGCGCCGTTCTTGTTGCGGTCGTTGCCTGGGAAGGCGGTGCCGTTGCCTGCCTCCATGCCGACTTCCAGGAACTGGTCGAGCGGCGCCAACCACTTGGCTTGCACGCCGTCCGGCTTGTACTGGCCGCCGAGGAAGGCTTGATACGCCAGTGGCGCATCGACGAAGTCCCAGGTGTGGGCGTGCTGGCCGTTCAGGTAGCCGATCGCCGACAGGAAGCGGCCGGCCTTGATGTTCAGGCCGTTCGACATGGCGCGCGTCTGCACGAAGGCTTCTTCAACGCTGACCTCGTTCTCGCCGCTCATCGAGAAGGTCAGTTGGCCGGCGAACTGCGGATCGATATTGGCGGCCATGGTCAGCTCGGATTCGCCGAGATTGAAGCCGCGCTTGCCGGGACCGACCTCGCCGCCGCTCGGTGCGAAACCCTGCAGACGGTACTGGGATGTATCCTGTTTCAGGTTTTGCAGCGTGCCGCCGAGGATCATCGAGATGTTCGGGTTGAACAGATTGCTGGCCGGGTTGGCGCCGCCGGTCGGCGCTGTGCTGGCTGGCGCGACAGGCGTTTCGACATAGGCGGCAACCGCAGGCGCGGCGCCAGCGGTCGGAATCGGCGCCGAAGCCGGGGCGGCCTGAGCGGCTGGCGCGCCCGCACCGATCGCCGCGATCTGCGCCTTGGCGGCGGCATTATCGGCTTGCGCCTGTTGCAAGCGCTGCTCCATCGCCTGCAAGCGCGCCTCGTAGGCTTCCTTCATCTGGCGGATCTCCGCGCGGATTTCAGCCAATTCCTTCTGTTCTTTTTTATCTGCGGCGTAGGCCTGCGGGGCCGCCACGGCCACGCTCAAGGCGGCCATCATCACTTTGTGTTTCAACATGTCAAATCCTGTAGATAGCTACGATAAGCCGCACCTCTGCACAAACGGCAGCGGTGACGGATCAAGGGTGTGCGATCAGGACAGGACGGGCGGCGCTCGCGATCGGAAGCCGCAGACGGTGCGCCGGCAATCGAGCGGCGCGGGCGCGTGGGTGACGGCTACCGACGTGTTGGCAGCCAGCGGGAAAGAATGAAAATGGCTGTCGGCGGCGGAGGCGATCTGCGCAAACGCCAGGCATTGCGCGCAATTGTGATCCAGCCCCAGCTTGGTGATACTGCTGCTGGCTTCTTCGTCCTGTTGCGCGGCGGCCTGCACGGCGCCGGTCGCGGCCGAAGCGTGCGACAGCGCATGCGAGTACCCCATCTGCTGGGAGAACACCAGCAGAAGCGATAGCAGCACATAAAAGAAGTTGCGGCGTATATTCACAAAATACCAACTATCGATACATCAGTGCCGGTATTGTAATGCGAGCTACCGGTTTTCAGCGACCTTTTTGTTTTTCGAGGAATTGGTGCACTTTGGCGGCCGCCAGTTTGTTGATCGCCACCAGCAGGCTCGGATCGACGCCGGCGATGCCGTAAGTCGAACCGATGTGCTTGCCGATATGGATCAGCACCTCGGCCGCCACTTCCGCATCGGACTCGGCCCGGTGGGCCGCGCTCTTGAAACGGATGCCCAGCTCGCCGGACAGATTGCCCAGCTTATAGCTCGACAACTTGGGAAACACGCGGCGCGATAATTTCAGCGAGCACACCAGCGATTGATAGCCGGGCGTCAGGCCCAGCCGTGCCGCCTCGGCGCGCAGGAATTTATCGTCGAAGCTGGCGTTGTGGGCGGACAGCGCGTCGCTGCCGATAAAGTCCAGCAACTCCGGCACCACCTGCGATACCGGCGCCGCGCCGTCGACCATCGCCTGCGTGATACCGGTCAGGCCGGTGATGAAGGAAGGAATCCGCACATTGCAGTTGATCAGCGATACATAACGCTCGACCACCTTGCCGCCGACAATGCGCAACGCCGCCACCTCGGTGATACGGTCGCCCATATCGGGCGACAGGCCGGTGGTCTCGAAGTCGAGCATGACGATGGGTTGGTCGAGCATGGTGTTCCTTTTTTTATTTAACCGAACTTGCGCACGGCGTCCAGCGCCAGGCCGGCGCCGATACTACCGAACAGGTCGCCTTCGACCTTGCGTGCCGACGGCACCAGCGCGCCGATGCGCTCGCGCAGCATGCGCACGCCGCTGGAGCCGCCGGTGAAGAATACCGTATCCACGTCGGCGGGCGCCACACCGGCGTCGCGCAGCAGGCTCAGCACGGTGTTCTCGACCGAGCCGACCAGGTGGCCGATGGCGTCGTCGAACTGCGCGCGATCCAGCTCCAGCGTCACCGGCGGCGACAGGCGGTCCAGCTCCAGCTGCACTTTGGCGGCGTCGGACAGGGCGATCTTGCCCTCCTCCGCCTTCATCGCCAGCCAGTGGCCGGCGCGCTGGTCGATCAGCTTTTGCAGGCGGCCCAGCTTTTCCTGCTCGGCCGAATCGCGCAGCAGGTCGGACAGCTGGGTCCACATTTTCTTGGTGTAAGCCTGGTTGATGGTGTGCCAGGTCGCCAGGTTGAAGAAGTAACTGGACGGCACTTCGCTGTTGTTGCGCAGGCGGCTGCCGTAACCCAGCAGCGGCATCACGGACGACAGGCTCAGGTATTTATCGAAGTCGGTACCGCCGATGTGCACGCCGCCGTTGGCCAGGATGTCGTCGCGGCGCTCGGTCTTGGTGGCGCGCTCGGGCGACAGGCGCACCAGCGAAAAGTCCGAGGTACCGCCGCCGATGTCGGCGATCAGCACCAGCTCTTCGCGGGTGATCTGCGACTCGTAGTCGAACGCCGCGGCGATCGGCTCGAACTGGAAGGCGATATCCTTGAAGCCGACGGAACGGGCCACCTCGGCCAGGGTATCCTCGGCCAGCTGGTCGTTTTCCTTGCTGTCATCGATGAAATGGACCGGACGGCCGAACACGGCCGACGTGAACTGGCGCCCGGCCGACTGCTCGGCGCGGCGCTTCACTTCGCCGATGAATTGCGCCAGCAGCGAACGGAACGGCAGCGCGCGGCCGCCCACCTCGGTCTGACCGTCGATCAGACTGGTCCCGAGCAAACTCTTCATGGAGCGCATCAGGCGCCCCTCGTAGCCGGCCAGATATTCGGCCAGCGCTGCACGTCCGAAGGTAACTTCTTCGTCCTCGGCATTGAAGAAAACCACCGACGGCAAGGTAGTCTTGCCGTCTTCCAGTCCCAACATCACCGGGTGTCCGGGACGCACCCAGCCCACCGTGGAATTTGACGTGCCAAAATCGACGCCGCAAGCAATGGCCATGTCGACCCTTCACGTGAATAAAGGGGCGTTATCTTATCAGAAAACCCCGTCTTTCAGGAAAAATTGCAGCGGGACCACACCCGGCCAAATATTTCTTGAAAGAAAATCGATTATTATTGCTATCGAGTAAGATTTTGATTATGCTCGTTTCACTAACGAAGATGCATGCAACACCACGCACGTAACGAGACGATGACCAAATCCAAGCCGACAATCGAAGTCTGCGCGACTGAACACAAAGCCAGCATTGCCCGTGACGCCCGCCGCGTCACCTCGTATGACGTGGCGCTGGTGGCTGGCGTGTCGCAATCGGCGGTGTCGCGCTGCTTCAAGCCCGGCGCCAGCGTATCCAAGTCCACCCACGCCAGGGTGATGAAGGCCGCCGCGCTGCTGGACTACATCCCCAACGCCGCCGCGCGCAGCCTGATCACGCGCCGCTCCAACATGGTCGCGGTGCTGATCACCAACCAGGCCAACCTCTACTACCCTGAACTGCTGGCCGAACTGAGCCAGCAACTGACCACGCTGGGCAAGCGCGTGCTGCTGTTCCCGCTGGCGCGCGAGTCCGATGTCGACCGCGTGCTGGCCGATGTCTGGCAATTCCAGGTCGACGGCGTGATCGCCGCCGCCCGCCTGTCGGACGAACACGTGGCCGAATTCGAACGCCGCCACATGCCGCTGGTGCTGTTCAACCGCACCTTGCGCGACCAGTCGGTCAACACCGTCACCTGCGACCACCTGGAAGCGGGCCGCATGCTGGTCTCGCGGCTGGCCGCCGCCGGCCACCGCCGCTTCGGCATCATCGGCGGCGCCACCGATTCCAGCGTCGCCAGCGAACGCCATCGCGGCGCCTGCGAGCGGCTGGCCGAACTGGGCCTGCCGCCGCCGGTCGTGGTGCCGGGCGAATACGACTATAAAAGTGGCGCCACCGGCCTGAAAGCGCTGATCGCGCAGATGGGCGGCGTCCCGGACGCCATCATCTGCGGCAGCGACGTCATGGCCATCGGCTGCCTCGACTGCGCCCGCCACGAGCTGGGCATCGACGTGCCGGGCCAGTTGTCGGTGGCCGGCTACGACGCGGTCGAGCCGTCCAACTGGCTGAGCTACAACCTGACCACGCTGCGCCAGCCCATGCCCAAGATGGCCAGCGCGGCCGCCAGCCTGCTGTGCACCGTCATCGACAGCCGCGAATCCCAGGTCGAACGGCGCGTGTTCAGCGCCCAGTTCATCGAAGGCGCCACCGCGCGCCTGCGCCCCAAGCCAGCCGCGCCGTCCGCGACGTCGGCGCCCGCCACCGGCATCCGGGTGCCGGCCGCTATAATGAGCGCATGACCGATGCAAATCCTCCCCGCTTCACCCCGCAAGGCCTGATCCCGACTCCCGAGCAGACCGCCATTCAGCTGGCGCAGCAGAAGGTGGTGCTGGTGGACGCCAACGCCGGCGCCGCCAAGACCACCACGCTGGCGATCCGCATCGGCGAGGCGCTGGCGCGCAAACTGGCGCCGGAACAGATCCTGGCGCTGACCTTCACGCCGGAAGCGCGCGACGTCATGCGCCAGCGCCTGCTCGACGTCGGCGTGCCGCATGCGCTGGCCAGCCGCGTCGCCGTGCTGACCTTCGAGGATTTCGCCGGCATCCAGCTGGACCGCATCGACGGCGACTACCTGCGCCAGTGCGCCGAGGCGCGCCAGCTGAAGGACTATGCGCTGGCCGCGATCGACCGCGTCGGCCAACGCTATGCCGGCCGCCTGGACGACCTGAACCTGCAAACCCACAGCATCGCGCTGGCCCAGTTCCTCGACGTGCAGCTGCAACTGAAGGCGACCATGGCGCTGGCCGCCGACGTCGAATACCTCGGCATCGAGGAAGTCGCCGAGACCATGGGCGTGCCGCTGACCGACTACGTCACCACGGTGGAATACGAAACGCTGCGCCTGGACGGCGGCGCCGGCGCGGTGTTCCGCGGCCCGTTCGACGCCACCTACGACCTGGCCAGCAACCTGCAAACGGGCGCGCGCCTGGCCGAGCACTTCCCCGACTACCGGCTGGTGCTGTGCGACGAGCTGCATGACCTGAACGAAGCGGCGTTCCAGATCCTCGACGCGCTGATCGCCAAGCCGCAATGCTTCTTCGTCGGCGCCGGCGACAAGGACCAGGTGATCCACGCCAAACTGGGCGCCAGCGACGAGTACCTGAACCGCCGCTTCGCCCAGAACTACCCGAAGCTGGTGCGCTACCCGCTGACCTACAGCTACCGCCACGGCCCGCACCTGGCCTACGCGATGGCGGAGTTCAAGCAGAAGGCGGTGGAATCGAGCCTGCCGCTGCACACGCAGATCCGCCACGCGCACTACGACAACAGCGCCGGCTGCGCGCAGCAGGCCATCGCCGCGATCCAGCAATGGAAGGCGGACGGCCATCCGCTCGACGGCTGCGCCATCCTGATACGCGACCGCCATCAATCGATGGCCATCGAGAACGCGCTGATCGAAGCCGACATCGACTACCGCACGCCCGCCATGGCCGGCTACCTGCAGCGCGACGAGATCCTGTTCCTGCGCGGCCTGCTGGCGATCGCGCTGAAGGACTTCGGCGCCGTCAAGACGGAGCAGGTGCGCACCGCCATCGTCGACGCCATGACCGCCTTCAGCGAGATGCGCTTCTCGGCGCGCCGCATGGACAACTTCAAGGCCCAGATCATCAAGGACCCGGCCCTGCTGGGCGAACTGTTCCTGATCGAAGACGAACGGCGCGACGGCGACGAGCCCAACTACCGCGACGTCGCCAGCCAGGCCACCAAGAAGGCCGTCATCGACACCATCGCCTGGCTGTCCGCCGTCGATCCGGCCACGCCGGCGGCGGCCGTGCTGGCGGAAGTGTGCGAGCGGGTGAAACTGGTGGCGACCGCGCGCCGCATCTTCGTGCGTCCCTACGAAGCGGGCGTGGTCAACAAATCCGTGGCCGGCCTGCTGGAAGCGGCGGCCGCCTCCGGCCACACGCTGGCCCAGTTCTGGGCCGCGCTCAACGCCCGCGAAGCCTTCGTGCGCCGCAAGCGCGAACGCAAGGCGGTGCTGATCGAATGCGTCGCCAACGCCAAGGGCAAGGAGTTCGACCACGTGATCCTGCCCTTCCTGCAAGTGGACGAGTTCCCGCATCCGATGCAGCCCAAGGCAGAGGAAGAAAACCTGTTCTACGTCGGCGCCACCCGCGCCCGCGCGCGCCTGACGCTGCTCTCGCCCACCGACGCCGCGCTGCGCAGCGGCTTCATCGCGCAAATGCGCCTGCCGAAATCGGCCGCCGCCGCCGATGCCGCCATCGCCCGCAACCAGGCCAGGCCCGTTTCGACGTCGGCTTCGGCCTCGGCGCCGCCAGCGCGCCAGTACCTGACGGCCACTTACCACGAGAAGGATCAGGTCAAAGCACTGGGGGCGCAGTTCGACATCACCCGCCGCGCCTGGTTTGTCGAGGCGGGCAAGGATCTGGCCCCGTTCGCCCCTTGGATAAAAAAATAATGCAGTATGTTAATTTTTCTGAGGGAAACCCTTATATAATGTCGGTCGCGGCTGGTGTCCAGGCCTCACACCCCATGCACGTCCAAAAAAACTGAACTATTTCGGGAGCATTTCCATGAAAGCACAACAAAAATTCCTGCTGGCAGCCTGCGCACTGGCTGTTCTGAGCGCTTGCAGCACCCCAGCCCCAGTCGTCGCCCCAGCACCGGCTCCTGAGCCAGTCAAAGTTGCGCCGCCTGCACCAGCGCCAGCCCCAGTGGCCGCGCCAGTCGCCGTGTCCCTGCCAGCGTACCTGGACCCAAACAGCTCGATCTACAAAAACCGCAGTGTTTTCTTCGACTTCGACAAGTACACCGTCAAGCCTGAGTTCAACGCCCTGGTTGCCGATCACGGCAAGTTCCTGTCGTCGAATCCTAACGTTTCGATCAAAGTCGAAGGCAACACCGATGAACGCGGCGGCGCCGAGTACAACCTGGCCCTGGGCCAGAAGCGCGCTCAAGCTGTGATCACCGCCCTGAAAGTACAAGGCGTGAAAGACGGCCAGATGGAAGCCATCAGCTACGGTAAAGAAAAGGCCACCGGCAGCGACGACGCAGCCCGCGCACAGAACCGTCGCGCAGACATCGTCTACCCAAGCAAGTAATCGCTCCTCAAACGCCCGGCCGCAAGCCGGGCGTTTTTCATTGGGCATCGGGTTTTAAGCTATGCAGTCCAAACACAATATCCGCCGGGCCTTCCGCAAGGAATTCAGCGACTGGCGCGTCTGGGGCGCACGCGGCCTCGTGGTCGCGTTCGCCGCTACGTCCGGCCTGGTGGTGGTCGGTTTCACCTGGCTGTCCGAGCATGCCTTCGACCAGTTCCTCGCGCTGTGCGGCCGCTACTGGTGGGCGCCGCTGCTGTGGACGCCGCTGGCTACCGCCGCCATCGTCTGGCTGACGCGGCGCTACGCGGCCGGCGCCGGCGGGTCCGGCATCCCGCAGGTGATGGCCGCGCTGGAGCCGGCCGTCGCCCCCGAACACCTGGGATTTTTTGTCTCGCTGCGCTTGAGCGCGGCCAAGGTGGCGCTGACGGCGGCCGGCTTCCTGGCCGGGCTGTCGCTGGGCCGCGAAGGGCCGTCGGTGCAAGTGGCGGCCGGCGTCATGCTGGCGGCGCGCCGCTGGCTGCCCGAGCGCAGCGCCGTCACCGCGCATGGCCTGCTGGTGGCCGGCGGCGCGGCCGGCATCGCCGCCGCCTTCAACACGCCGCTGGCCGGCGTCATGTTCGCCATCGAAGAGCTGTCGCGCACGCCCGAACAACGCAGCAGCGGACTGCTGATGGCGGCCATCGTGCTGGCCGGGTTGATGGCGGTCTCCGTCAACGGCAACGCCACTTACTTCGGCATCATCCATGCGGCGGGCATCGACCTGTCGCTGGTGCTGCCCGGCCTGCTTGTGACGCTGTTGAGCGGCCTGGCGGGCGGCCTGTTCTCGCGCCTGCTGCTGGCCTCGCTGGGAGGCAGCTCGCGCGACTGGTTCAGCCGGGTGCGGCTGCGCCGGCCGGTGCTGTTTGCCGCCGCTTGCGGCCTGGCGGTGGCGGGCATCGGCCTGCTGTCCGGCGGCGCCGTGTTCGGCAGCGGCTACAGCCATACGCGCGACATGTTGGCCGGCTCCGACCACTCGCCCGCGATTTTCTTCTTTTTCAAGTTCATCGCCACCTGGCTGACGGCCTGGTCCGGCGCGCCGGCCGGCATCTTCGCCCCATCGCTGGCGATTGGCGCGGCGTTGGGCAACGATGTCGCGCAATTGCTCAACTATCCCCAGGCGAGCGCGCTGATCGCGCTGGGCATGGTAGGCTTTCTCGCGGCAGCCACGCAAGCGCCGCTGACCTCCTTTATCATCGTCATGGAAATGGTCGACGGCCATGCGATGGTGCTCAGTCTGATGGCTTGCGCGATGGTGGCGCGCACCATTTCTCACGTTTTAAGTCCACCGTTGTACGCGAACCTGGCCCAGGTGCAGATACAACGTTTGCCCCCGGCGCACTCTCCCTAATGGGAGCTGTGCGAGCCGCCGTAGTTCGTTAAGCTGCAAGTTTCCATACACTCCCAACAACTGTTGAAGGAACCTCATGAAGAACTTGACTACGGCAGCCGGCGCGCCGGTCGTTGACAACCAAAACACCCAGACCGCCGGCCCCCACGGCCCGGTCCTGCTGCAAGACGTGTGGCACCTGGAAAAGCTGGCCCACTTTGCGCGCGAGGTGATCCCTGAACGCCGCATGCACGCCAAGGGTTCCGGCGCCTTCGGCACCTTCACCGTCACCCACGACATCAGCAAATACACCCGCGCCGCGCTGTTCTCCGAGGTCGGCAAGAAAACCGATATCTTCATGCGCTTCTCCACCGTGGCCGGCGAACGCGGCGCCGCCGATGCGGAACGCGACATACGCGGCTTCGCCGTCAAGTTCTACACCGAACAAGGCAACTGGGACGTAGTCGGCAACAACACGCCGGTGTTCTTCTTCCGCGATCCGCTCAAGTTCCCGGACCTGAACCACGCCGTCAAACGCGACCCCAAGACCAATCTGCGCAGCGCCGAGAACAACTGGGACTTCTGGACCCTGCTGCCGGAAGCCCTGCACCAGATCACCATCGTCATGAGCGACCGCGGCATCCCGACAGGCTACCGCAACATGCACGGCTTCGGCAGCCACACCTTCAGCTTCATCAGCCCGGCCAATGAGCGCTTCTGGGTCAAGTTCCACTTCGTCTGCCAGCAGGGCATCAAGAACTTCAGCGACGCCGAAGCCGGCGAAGTGGTGGGCCGCGACCGCGAAAGTTCGCAGCGCGACCTGTTCGACGCCATCGAGAAGAAGGACTTCCCGCGCTGGAAGCTGGCGGTGCAGGTCATGCCCGAAGCCGAAGCATCCAAGGTGCCGTACAACCCGTTCGACCTGACCAAGATCTGGCCGCACAAGGATTACCCGCTGATCGATGTCGGCGTGCTGGAACTGAACCGCAATCCCGAGAACTACTTTGCGGAAGTCGAGCAGTCGGCCTTCTCGCCGGCCAACGTGGTCCCGGGCATCAGCTTCTCGCCGGACAAGATGCTGCAATCGCGCCTGTTCTCGTATGGCGATGCGGCCCGCTACCGCCTGGGCGTGAACCATCACGCGATTCCGGTCAACGCGCCCAAGTGCCCGTTCCACAGCTACCACCGCGACGGCGCCATGCGCACCGACGGCAATCACGGCGCGGCCACCTCATATGAGCCCAACAGCCGCGGCGAATGGCTGCAGCAGCCGCAGTTCGCCGAACCGCCGCTGTCGCTGGAAGGCGCGGCGGGCCATTGGGATCATCGCGTCGACACCGACTACTACTCGCAGCCGGGCAATCTGTTCCGCCTGTTGACGGCCGAGAAGAAGCAGCTGCTGTTCGAGAACACGGCGCGCGCCATCCACGGCGTATCGAAACTGGTGCAGGACCGCCACATCAACCACTGTACCCAGGCCGATCCAGCCTACGGCGCGGGCGTGGCGGCGGCGATCGCCGCGCTTGAAAGCAAATAAAACAATCTTGCGGAAATAATAAACATCGGTAAAATGGGGCACCTTGTCGCCTCGTTTTCCGATGCCCTCCCTTCTACTCCGCCTGGCCATGTGCGCCCTGCTGCTCTGCCACTGCGCCGCCCGCGCGCAGGCCGTTGCCTGGCTGTGGGATGAAGCCCTGCTGCCCGCATGGTCGACGCCTGAAGCGGCAGTCCTGCAACGCCATATCCTGCTGACCGGCGATACCGCCCGCACCCGTCCACGCATGCGCCAGCCCGCGATGCCGGCCGCCACGCGGGTCATACCGGTGCTGCATGTGGAAGTCAGCACCGTCAATCCGCCGCAGGATATTGAGGCCAGCCGCGCGATGATCGTGCGGGCGCTGCTCGACGCGGCGGCCATCAGCACCTCGGGCTGGGTGCAGCTGGATATGGAGGCCAAGCCCTCGCAACGCGAGTTCTATCGTTCGCTGGTCAAGCAACTGCGCGGCGCGCTGCCACCGCAGATCAAACTGAGTGTGACAGCGCTGGCATGGTGGTGCCGCTCGCCGGCCTGGCTGGACGGACTGGCCGCCGACGAGGTGGTGCCGATGTTCTTCCGCATGGGCCGGGACAACGCCAGCATGCGCGACATCGTCGAACAATCGCCCGCCACGCTGCACGCCAGTTGTCGCGCGGGCAGCGCGGGATTCTCTCCGCAAGAACCGTTCACGCCGCAAGTCGCGGCCCGTTATCGCAAAACCTATTGGTTCGACCGCCACGCGTGGAAGCGCGCCGGCGCGGACCTGTCGCCGCTTTCAAGGAGCTCTCCATGACCACACTTCTTCGTCCACTCACCATCGCTGCGGCGCTGCTGGCCTGCGCCAACGCCGGCGCCAGCGGCGGCGGCGCGTGGGATTCCTACGTCAACCGCAGCGGCCCCGATATCGCATTGAACCGCTACCAAGGCGGTGAACTGGGTATCGTGATGCCGAGCTATGAACGGATGTACATGTACACCGCCTGGCGCAGCGTGCTGCTCGGCACCGATGGTTTGAAAGCGGCGCCGAATCAGCAAGGCGGCCTGCTGCGCGCCATCGGCAGCCGTAACGGCGGCTGGGTCGATGCGGCCGAGGGCAAGAAGGTCTACGGCGCGTGGCAGGCGGCCGTCAACGGCGCGTTGAAGCTTGCGCCGGTCGCGCCCAAGGACGACGACAGCATGGCCAATGGCTATCTGACTTGTCCGCTGGGCAGCTACACCTTCGCCACCGCCACGCTGAACGACCTGGCGCGCCGCAGCGACGCCACGCCGGCCCGCCTGAACGCGTGGGTGACGACGCAGCGCCAGGTCTTCAAATTCTGCGGCGACGACGCGGAAGCGCAGCGCAATCGTTTCGATGGAACCAAGCGCGTGATCCCGGCGCCGGTGGAACTGCCGGCCACGGAAGCGCTGTACTGGCGCCAGATGCAGCAGTACCAACTGGCGTCGGCCGCCTTCTATGGCGAGAACTACACGCTGAGCGGCAGCCTGTTCGCCAAGATCGGCGCCACCGACAAGCATCCGCTGCGCCATTGGGGCGAGTATCTGAGCCTGCGCTCGCAGGCGCGCGCCGCCGTGTTTGTGCCGGGACCGAATCCGGAACAGGCGATCTGGCAGGAGCGGCTCGACGCCAGGCGCGAAGGCCCGGCCGCTGCTGCCGCGCGTCTGGCTGCGGCGCAGAAAAAGCTGGCCGGCATCCAGGCCAGCGCCGACCATATCCTCGCCAATCCGGAGCTGTCGTCGTTGCATGAAGCCAGCCGCGCCATCGTGCGCAGCATGCAGGTGCGGCTGACGCCATCGCTGCGCTTCGCGGAACTGAGCAAACTGCTGGACGACCCGCGCACCAATCCGTACCTGGACGATCACCTGGGCGACTGGCGCGTGCTGGCCAACGACCTGCTGCTAGCGCCTGTCGCCGAGCAGGCCGATGGCCGCACCGCCTTGCGCAACAGCGCAGGCTTTATCGACTGGATGCAAACCGTCCAGCAATGCCAGGAATATCAGGCCAAGCCCGGCTGCGCGGTGGAACGCGCGCACGCGGTCGAGCTGTGGAACCGCTACGCCAAGGAAGGCAACAAGGCGCAGGCGCGCGTGTGGCTGCTGGCGGCCGTCCTGCTGTCCGAGAAGATGACGCCGGAACTGGAGAAAGCCGCGCTGCAAGCACCAGCCTCCACGCCCGAGTACCTGACCATGCGCTATGCCCTGACCCGTCACTACCGCTTGAGCAAGCAGGCCGACAAGGCCCGCTCGATTGCAGATGGCGTGTTGACCGGACCGGCGCTGGCCACCAACAACTCCACCAGCGTGCGCAACCAGTTCCTGCAGGAGCGCTTTGCGGTGGCATCGTCGCCGGCGGACGCCGCCAACTATCTGCTGCGCGCATCGAGCCGCGATCTCGATCCCGATACCGGTGAGCTGTCCAAGGCCAGCGAGGAAGCCGGCGCCAACTCGACCGCTGCCCGCGTGGACATCGCCGCCGATGGCATTCGTTGGCTTAACAGCGGCTTGTCCACCGCAGACCTGTCCGCGCTGGCCGCGAATCCCAAGCTGCCCAAAGCCTTGCGCGTGCAGATCGCCGTCTCCACCTGGATGCGCGCCGACCTGCTGGGCCAGGACGAAGCAGCGTTGAGCGCCGCCCTGCAGATCGAACAGAACGCGCCGGCATTGACGGCGGTGATGCAAAAATACCGCAAGCTGGCGGGCACGCCGGAGCACCATTCGTGGATGCTGGTGAACGCCTTGAAGTACGGCCTGTCGCCGATGTACAGCTACTCCAGCGCCGACATCGCGACGCGCGCACCGGATGAAACCTTGGCCGACATGTGGTGCAAGGTACCGGCCAAGGCGGGCGAAAGCTACGGCGAAAACACCGAAGCCGAACACTCGCCGCCGATGCCGGAACTCGGCAACGCCGCTGCGCGCGACCAGGAACTGACGCAGTTGTCCCGCCTGAAAACCGCCACCGGCTACTTCGGCGATTTCGTCATGCAACGCGCCACGGCCGTGCCGAACGACCCGGAGCTGCCGTGGTTGCTGTACGTGACGGTGCAATCGACACGCGGCGGCTGCCTGGACGCCGACTCCAAAACGTTGTCGAAGAGCGCGTTCACGCTGCTTCACAAGCGCTACAAGAACAACGAATGGGCGCGCAAGACTCCGTATTTCTATTGAATGGGATCAAACGCGGGAACAGGCATAGGATTAGCCTGACGAATCTGGAGGTGCATCATGCAAACCCTGGTCCAATCCCGCAAACACCCGAGCTACGACGACGATCTGGCGCTGTGGATAGACGCACAAGTCCAACTGCTGCTGGATCGCAGGTTCTCCGAGCTGGACGTCGGAAACCTGGTCGCGGAGCTCGACGACATGAAGAAGAGGGAAATAAAAACGTTGAGGAATCGGCTGCGCGTGCTGATCATGCACCTGCTTAAATGCCGATACCAGCCCGAACTTCCGCAAAACAAATGGCGCGCCACGTTGATCGAGCAGCGAGAGCGTTTGGCAATGCTGCTGGAAGACAGCCCGAGCTTGCGTGCATCATTGCCCGAGTATGTGCGACTGGCCTACCCGATCGCCGTCAAATTGGCGTCTGCAGAAACCGGTCTGCCTGCCCGTACCTTTCCGGCGGAAAATCCGTTTTCCGTCGACCAGATACTCGATCAGGATTTCATGCCGTAACCGCGACACCCGCGCGGTGCAGCAGTTGCTCGCAGCGCTGCGACAGGTGTTGGACCTGCAAGACCTTGCCCGCCTTGGCATAGCGCTCGCGCAGCGTGGACACCGCCACCACCGCCGAGTGATCGACCAGCCGCAGATGGCGGCAATCCAGCACCACCGTTTGCGGATCGTCCTGCACGTTGAACAGGTCATTAAAGTGCGCAATCGAAGCGAAAAACAAGGTGCCATGCGGGGTATAGCGACGGACACCATCAGCGCCCAGGACTACATCGGCGCGGATGTCGCGCGCATGGCGCCAGGCGAAGCTGAGCGCCGCGATGACTATCCCGCACAACACCGCCACCGCCAGATCGGTCGCCACGGTGATGGCGGTGACCAGTACGATCAGCAAGGCGTCATGACGCGGCACCTTGCCCAACACCCGCAGCGAACCCCACGCAAAGGTCTGCTGCGCCACCACGAACATCACGCCCACCAGAGCAGCCAGCGGAATACGCTCGATCAGCGGCGATAGAAATAATATAAACAGTAAAATCATTATCCCGGCAACGGCGCCGGACACCCGCGTACGGCCGCCGGAACCCAGGTTGATCATGGTCTGGCCGATCATCGCGCAACCGCCCATGCCGCCGAACAGGCCAGATACCACATTTGCCGCGCCCAGCGCCACGCATTCCCGGTCCGGCAGGCCGCGCGTCTCCGTGATTTCGTCGGTCAGGTTAAAGGTCAGCAGGGTTTCCAACAGGCCGACCATCGCCATCAGCACCGCATACGGCAGCACGATGCGCAGCGTTTCCATCGTCATCGGCACCACGGGAATTTGCCACGCAGGCAAGCCGCCGGCGATATGCGCCATGTCGCCCAGCGTGCGCGCCGGCAGATGCAGCAACTGCGCCAGCAGGCCCACGCCGACGATGGCAACCAGCGCCGGCGGCACCGCCTTGGTCAGGCGCGGCAGCAGATAGACGATCAACATGGTCAGCGCCACCAGGCCGCACATCCACATCAACGCATCGCCATGCATCCACTGCTCGCCGATCTTAAAGTGCTGCAACTGCGACCAGGCGATCACAATCGCCAGGCCGTTGACGAAGCCCAGCATCACCGGATGCGGCACCAGGCTGACCAGCTTGCCCAGCCGCAGCAAGCCAAACAACAGCATGATGAGCCCGCTCAACACGACCGTCGCCAGGAAATACTGCACGCCATGCCGGGCGACCAGCGCCACGATCACCACCGCCATCGAGCCGGCCGCGCCGGAAATCATGCCGGGCCGGCCGCCGAACACCGCCGTAATCGTACAAATGAAAAACGCCCCATACAAACCGACCAGCGGATTGAGCTGCGCAACCAAGGCGAAAGCGATGCATTCCGGCACGAGCGCGAACGACGTGGTCAAGCCCGCCAACGCGTTCCTGGAAAGATTAGTTGTCCACATGGAAAGAAAATAAAGCTATAAGTGATGCAAAAACGCAACAGAGCGCGCATTTTACACGTCCATATTTGATTTCTCGTCGTTATGGGTGAAATGGCGCACATTCAATCGTCGGCGAGCCGGGCAGAATGGCATGGCATACTATTTAACCCTAGCCAGCGTCACCGCCACCATGACTACTCTGATATCTGCCACTTACGCCCTGCACAGACAGAAAATCGCCGTGGAGCGAACGCTGTATGCGCGTTCGGCGGAGGAATCCCAGCTGGCGGCCCGCTGGGCGCGGGCCTGGCACAAGTTAGTCCAGCGCAAACTGGACCAGGCCGAAGCCATCTCGCCAGCATTGCGCATGGACTACACCGGCTTCAGCATGCAACCCGCACCGCGGGTGCTGCACTAATCAACCCGGGGTCAGGTGCCCCATTTGCGCACGAGCTCAACCGTGCGCGAAGACTTAGGTCGGTTAAATTGCTGCGATTTGATGCTGCTCAAGCACCGCGCGCGATAGCTGGTTATCTTCGGAAGAATGACCAGACCGCTCAGAATTGAATTTACCGGCGCGCTCTACCACATAACTTCTCGTGGCAACCGCAAGGCCGTTATTTACCGGGACGACACCGACCGCCTCGTGTGGCAACAGACCCTCAGCGAGGTATGCCAACAATTTAACTTTGCTGTCTATGCATTCTGCCAAATGGGCAACCATTTTCACCTGCTGCTGGAGGCGGTGGATGGCAATCTGTCGCAAGGCATGCGGCAATTGAATGGTGTGTACTCCCAGTATTTCAATCGCCGGCACGATTTAGCGGGGCATGTGTTTCAGGGCCGATATAGCGCGATCCTGGTGCAGCGGGAAACGTATTTACTGGAAGTTGCACGCTACATCGTCCTCAATCCGGTCCGCGCAAACCTGGTTGCCGCAGCGGCAGACTGGCCGTGGAGTAGCTACCGGCAAACTCTCACCGTAGCTACGGCTCCAACATGGCTCTGCGCCGATCGTCTCCTGGAGCATTTTGACACCACACTTACCAACACGGCAGACTCGTATCGAAGATTCGTCGATGCAGGAATTGGCGGCGCCAATCCGGCAAGTCAGATTCACAAACAGCTGCTGCTCGGCGATGACGAGTTTATCGAGCAATTCAAGTCACCCGATACATTGGCAGAAGTGGCTGGCATTTCGAGAACCCAGCGCAGCCTCCTGGCGCCATCGCTATCGGCATTCCAGGAGAAATACGCCGACCGCAATGAGGCAATGGCCCGCGCCTATGCCAGCAATGCCTACACGCTGACAGCAATCGCCCGCCACTTCGCAGTCTCCGTCTCGACGGTAAGCCGCGCCATCGCTCTGGTCAGGTGATACAAGCGAGCCCATGCATAAATGGGGGACCTGACCCCGGATTTAGAAGGTGGCGCGCAATTGCAGGTATGCCATGCGCGGCGATCCCACCATGCGGCCGGCGTTGCCGTCGACATTGCGCGTGTAGTAGCGCTTGTCGGCGATATTGTTGATGCCTGCCATCACTTCATAGCCCGGCTTGCCCGGCATTTTCCAGCTTAACTGCGCATTCCACAGACGGAAGCCCGGCACGACGCCATTGCTGCCGTTCGCCGCTTCCAGCACGGTGTTGGCCGTGTCCGAATATTGCTTGCTCTGATGCGTGGTCGACAGATTGGCCGACCATGCGCCGACCTGGTAGCGCGCGCCCAGCGTGTCGGTGTTGCGCGAGTAGAACGGCACGTCCAGCCCGGCCGTGTCGCCCGAATCCTGGATCGCCTTGGTGTAGGTGTAGTTCGCGTAGACGTTCAGGCCGGCCAACGCACCGCCCTCGGCGAAGGTGTAGTCGGCCGCCGTCTCGATGCCGTCGTGGTTGGTCGCGCCCAGGTTGCGGAACACGGCGGGCGTTGTGCCCGGCACTTGCAGGATCTGGTTGTCGAACTTGAGCTTGAAGGCGGTGACTTCGGCGTTGACCGCACCGGTCTTCCAGCGCGCACCCAGTTCGGCCGTCTTGGCCAGTTCCGGCTTCAACGGATTGGTTGGCGTCTGCGAATTGAGTTGTGTGTTTTGCACCGGCCCGAACGAGGTCGTGTAATTGGCGAACACGGTCAGCGCGCGGTTCACCAGGTAGGCCACGTTCAGCGACGGCAACGCCTTGTTGTTGTCGGTCTCGAACACCGATTTGGCGCTCACGTCCTGGCGTTCCGATTTGATGTGCTCGTAACGCAGGCCCGGCGTGATGCGCCATGCGCCCACGGCGATGCGGTCGTCCACATACACGGCATGCGCGTCGGTGCTGTTGACGAAGGTAGTGGTTGCGCCGTTGACGCCGGTCTTCACGGTCTGGATGTAGCTGTTGTCGTCGCCCCGCTCACGCAGGTAACGGTAGCCGGCCGTGACGTCGTGCGTCAGGCTGCCGGTGGCGAAGCGCTGCGTGTAGCGCGGCTCGATGCCCAGCACTTCGTAGTTGCGCGGCTGCCTGGTCAGTTGCGTCTTGGCCGCGTTGATCAACGCGCTCTGACGGAAGCTGTCGCTGTAGTAAGCCTTGATCTCGAACTCCTGCGTGGCCGACAAGGTGTTCAGGTAGCCGATGTCGGCGCTGCGGCGGTCGCCGCTCCAGTAGTCGGTCGGTCGCGTGTTCTGGAACGGGTCGGCGTCGTACTGCGCCACCGTCAACCCGCCCGGCGTGCGCGAATTCACTTCGTAATAGGACAGCTTGGCGTTCAGCTCGCTATGCGGGTTCAACTGATAACGGAACTTCAGCGCCAGGTCATTGACCTTTTCATCGCTGCCTGCGCGCCACTCGGTGCCGGCCATGCCCGAGTACAGCACCGCCACGCCCAGACCGCTCTCCTGCTGGCTGCCGACGAAGGCGCTGTACTGGCGGTTCTGGCCGCCGTTGTTGAAGTCGTTGTAGCGGAACGACGCATCGCCGCTGACGCCCGGCGTATCGGGAATCGAGCGGCTGCGGAAGTTGATGATGCCGCCGACGTTCTGCGGGCCGTAGCGCACCGCGCCGCCGCCGCGCACCACGTCGATCGACTCGATGTTGTTCAGGCTGACCGGCGCAAACGACAGCTGCGGCTGGCCGTACGGCGCCACCGCCAGCGGTATGCCGTCCAGCAGCACCGTCGAACGCGGCGAGTAACGCCCCGTCAGGCCGCGCACGCCGATGTTGAGCGAGATGGCGCTGCCGGCGGTGCCGGAATTGTCGGTGGACTGCACGCCCGGAATGCGGCGCATCACGTCGCCGATGTCGGCGGCGCCGCTGCTGTCGATGTCTTCCTTCTTCATCACGGTGCGGGCGCCGGCGAAATTCTTGACGCTGTTCTGCAAGCCCGACCCCAGCCAGCTGCCGGCCACCTGGATGGACTCGATCGGCGCGGCGGCCTCCTGCGCGTGGGTGGGCATGGCCAGCAAGGAAGCGGCAACAGCGATCAGGGTAGGTTTAAACGGAATGGTGGTCAGCGGCATGGGATAGGTGCAGTGGTATATCAACAACGCAAATGATAACACTTCTCATTCTCAAATGTAAGCGAGAGTGTTTGTTATAATTGCCGCCATGTTCAAACTTGCGAAACGTCGAACGCTGCACATCTGGATCGCCATGCTGGCCGTCCTGTTCGCTGCGCTTGCCCCGGCGGTTTCGCGCGCGTTGACGCCGGCCTCGCCGTATGGGTACGCCGAAATCTGCTCGGTCGACACCGCCAAGAAGTCCCCCTCCCCGGCCAGCAAGGTCATGGAGCACTGTTCGTATTGCGTCACGCACGGCGGCAGTTTCGCGCTGCTGCCGCAGACCACGGCCAGTTTCGCCGTCGTCGGCGGCCATGACTACTACCCGCCGCTGTTCTACAGCGCGCCAAGGCCCCTGCATAGCTGGAGCGCCGCCAAGCCTCGCGGACCGCCCGCGCTTTCCTGATCGTCTGTTGATCGTCTGTTGCATCCGCTGCTGCCCGCCGCGCGCCACCCGTGCGCGCGCAGGCGGCGGTCATTATCCCAACATCAGGAACACCATGAAACCGACCATGTCCCCACTGGCGCTGGCGCTGCTTGCCGCCTTCTCCACCTTCGCCTGCGCGCAGGACGCGCCCCTTCATCAACTGGGCACCGTGACCATCACCGGCAACCGCCCAACTTCGATGCCGACCCAGATTCCGACCACCATCGAAGGCATCACCCAGGCCGAAATCGAACGCACCATCAACGCCACCGACGCCGAGGACGCGTTGAAATACCTTCCCAGCCTGTTGGTGCGCAAGCGCTACATCGGCGACTACAACCACGCCGTGCTGTCCACCCGCGCCTCCGGCACCGGTAACAGCGCGCGCTCGATGGTGTACGCCGACGGCATCCTGCTGTCCAACTACCTGGGCAACGGCGCCAGCTTCGCGCCGCGCTGGGGCATGGTCAGCCCGGAGCAGATCGAACGCGTCGATGTGCTGTATGGCCCCTTCTCCGCAGCCTACGGCGGCAACTCGGTCGGCGCGGTGGTCGATTACGTGACCCGCATGCCGACCAAGTTCGAAGCCCACGCCAAGCTGACGCTGACGCACCAACCCTTCGAGCTGTATAACACCAGCACCAGTTACCAGGGCAAGCAGGCCAGCATCTCGCTGGGCGACCGCCAGGGCGGCTGGTCTTGGTACGTGGACGTCAACCGCACCGACAGCGAAGGCCAGCCACTGACCTTCCCGACGAGGGCGCTCAGCGCCGGCAAGCCAGGCAGCGCGGGCATCCCGGTCACCGGCGCGGTGGCAGGACTGGACCGCACCAACAAGGACTGGTTCATCCTCGGCACCGCCACCCAGTACCACACGGTGCAGGACCAGTTCAAAGGCAAGCTGGCCTACGATATCTCGCCGACGCTGCGCGCCACCTACACCTTCGGCGTATGGCGCAACGACTCCGAGGGTCGTCCGGACACTTACCTGCGCGACGCTGCGGGACGCCCGGTCTACAGCGGCGCCGTCAACATCGCCGGCAGCAGCTACACGCTGGCGCCGACCGACTTCAATCTGTCGAACGAAAAAATCCAGCACGTGATGCACGGCCTGACCTTCAAGTCCAACACCAAGGGCGTGTTCGACTGGGAAGTGGCGGCCAGCCTGTACGATTACGACAAAGACCAGCTGCGCGCAGCCACCGTTGAACTGCCGGCCGCGCTGGCGGGTGGCGCCGGCCGCATCGTCAACCAGGGCGGCACCGGCTGGAACACCTTGTCAGCCAAGGGCGTATGGCGTCCGAACCCGGCGCACGTGGCGGAATTCGGCTACCAGCGCGAGGCGTATAAACTGTCCAGCATCGAGAACGCCGCCAGCAACTGGATCGAAGGTGTACCCGGCGACCGCAATGCCGCCTTCACCGGCAAGACCGAAACCAACAGCCTGTTCGCGCAGGATAGCTGGAAGTTCGCGCCGCGCTGGAAGACGGTGCTGGGCATGCGCTACGAGCACTGGAACGCGCACGACGGCGCCACCTCCAACCGCACCACCACCAAGCCGCACCCGGAGCGCAGCGAAAACTACCTGTCGCCAAAAGCCGCGCTGGCATATCAGGCCAGCGACGACTGGGTGCTGAAAGCCTCGCTGGGCCGCGCCGTGCGCATGCCGACGGTGTCCGAGCTTTACCAGGGCGGCATCAACGCCGCCGGCGACTTGATCAACAACGATCCGAACCTGAAGCCGGAAAAATCCTGGACCACGGAACTGACGGCGGAACGCAGGCTGGCCAACGGCCTGCTGCGCCTCACCGCATTCGGCGAACGCACCAAGGACGCGCTGTACTCGCAGACCAATGTGCTGGCCGGAGCGTCGGTCAGCACCATCCAGAACCTGGACCGCATCAACACCAAAGGACTGGAAGCGGCCTACACGGCGGACGACGTGTGGGTACGCGGACTGGCGCTGAGCTCCAGCGTCACCTGGACCGATTCGAAGATCGCCCGCAACGACAAGTTCCCTGCCAGTGTGGGCAAGTGGCAGCCGCGCATCCCGGAATGGCGCGCCACCGGCGTGGCCTCCTACGCCGTGAACGACCAGCTCTCGCTGACGCTGGCCGCGCGCTACAGCGGCAGCCAGTACTCGACGCTCGATAACACGGACGTCAACGGCTTCGCCTACATGGGCGGCAGCAAATACTTCACGACCGACGTGCGCGCGCGCTACCGCATCAACCGCCAGTGGAGCGCGGCGATCGGCATCGATAACCTGAACAACTACAAGTACTGGAACTTCCACCCGTACCCGCAACGGACCTACGTGGCTGAACTGAAGTTCGATCTCTAAGCTAGTCCACCGCAAGCGCCATCGTTTTTTCGATCGCGCTTGCTCCGACATTTAAACATTCATGTGATATACTTCTTTACGTCGAAACCACACATGGACCGCAAAATGCTCAGCACCGAACAAAAAGCCATCATCAGCGCCACCGTCCCTATCCTGGAACAAGGCGGCGAAGCCCTGACCCGTCATTTCTACCTGACGCTGTTCCGCGACTTCCCGCAAGTGAAGCCGATCTTCAACCAGGCCAACCAGGCGGACGGCAACCAGCAACGCGCGCTGGCCAATGCGGTGCTGATGTATGCGAAGAATATCGACCGGCTGGAGCAGCTGGGTCCGCTGGTATCGACCATCGTCAACAAGCACGTGTCGCTGCAAATCCAGCGCGAGCACTATCCCATGGTCGGCGCATCGCTGCTGAAGGCCATCCGCGAAGTGCTGGGCGCCGACGTCGCCACCGACGCCGTGATCGACGCATGGGGCGCGGCTTACGGCCAGCTGGCCGACATCCTGGCCGGCGCGGAGCAAAGCGTCTACGAGAAGAACGAGGCTGCGGAAGGCGGCTGGAGCGGCGCGCGCGAATTCAAGGTGGTATCGAAGATCGCCGAAAGCGACGAAGTCACCTCCTTCGTCCTGCAACCGGCCGATGGCGGCAAGGTGGTGGCGCATGCGCCGGGACAATATATCGGCTTGCTGATCGACGTGAACGGCGAAGAACAACGCCGCCAGTACTCGCTGTCCGCCGCCAGCAACGGCAGCAGCTACCGCATCAGCGTCAAGCGCGAGCCGGGCGGCGCGGTGTCCAACTTCCTGCACGACCACGTCAACGTGGGCGACAGCCTGAAACTGGTCCCGCCTTCGGGCGACTTCACGCTGGCCGACAGCAACAAGCCGCTGGTGCTGATCAGCGGCGGCGTCGGCATCACGCCAACGCTGGCGATGCTGACGGCGGCACTGGGCACCGGCCGCCCGATTCACTTCATCCACGCGGCCCGCAACGCCAGCGTGCACGCCTTCCGCGACCACATCGATACGCTGGCCGCGCAGCACCCGCAGTTGCAACGCTTCTACTGCTACGAAGCGGCCAACGACAGCGGCCCGCAGCCGCACGCCACCGGCTACATCAACCGCCAGCAGCTGGGCGCATGGCTGCCGGAGACGCGCGACGTCGAAGCCTACTTCCTCGGCCCTACGCCGTTCATGAAGGCGATCAAGTCGCACCTGCTGGAACTGGGCGTGCCGCAATCGCAGACCTACTACGAGTTCTTCGGTCCTGCCGAGGCGCTGGGCTGATCGCCCGGGCGTGATAAGATGTCGGTGCTTCATACACAAACACCGACATCATGCATACCCCAGTAGCAGACCAAGCAGAAACCCTGATTCGAGCCACCGGCGCCCGCGTGACGCGCCCGCGCGTCACGGTGCTGCAGTTTCTGCTTGCCCAGCAAAAGTCGCTGACCCATCACGAGATCCACGCCCATCTGTCCGATGCGGCGCTCGACCCGGTCACGCTGTATCGCGTGCTGGAATGGCTGACCGAGAACGAGCTGGTACACCGCATCGCCGGCGCCGACACCGTCTGGCGCTTCAGCGCCGGAGCCGGCCATCATTCCCACGAACACGCGCACTTCCAATGCACCAGCTGCGAAGAAGTGACCTGCTTCACCGAGGTTCCGCTGCCGCGCAAAATCAAACTTCCGGACGGCTTTCAAAGCCAGGAAATGGACTTCCTCATCAAGGGCACCTGCCCGCACTGCGCCAAGCGCTAAGTTAAAACGCACCTCCCGCCCTTCGTTGAAATATTAATGCAACTGTGTTGCGTTAACAATTCAAACCATCTATGATGCGAACCCTATATGCAATTCAATTGCATTAAAGGGTATCCCATAATCTCTGCGCCCGCGCGCATCCACCGCGAGAAATCCATGTCCACGCTCGACACCCGGCTACCGGTCACCGTCCTTTCCGGTTTTTTAGGCGCAGGTAAAACCACCCTGCTCAATCACATCCTGGCCAACCGCGAAGGCTTGCGCGTTGCCGTCATCGTCAACGACATGAGCGAGGTGAATATCGACGCGTCGCTGCTGCGCCAGGGCGCGGAGAATGCGGGCGCGGCGCTGTCACGCACCGAGGAAAAAATGGTCGAGATGAGCAACGGCTGCATCTGCTGCACCTTGCGCGAAGACCTGCTGCTGGAGGTGCGCAAGCTGGCCGCCAGCCAGCGCTTCGACTACCTGCTGATCGAATCGACCGGTATCGGCGAACCGATGCCGGTCGCCGCCACCTTCGATTTCGAGGACGAACACGGCGACTCGCTCAACCACCTCGCCCGGATTGACACCATGGTCACCGTGGTCGATGCCCTCAACCTGCTCAACGACTATCACGGGACCGACTTCCTGGCCCAACGCGGCCAGACCGCGGGCGAAGGCGACGACCGCACGCTGGCGGCGCTGCTGTCGGAGCAGATCGAGTTCGCCGACGTCATCGTCGTCAGCAAGACAGACCTGGTCTCGCCGGAGCACCTGGGCGAAGTACGCGCCGTCATCAAGGCCCTGAATCCGGGTGCGGCGATCGTCTATGCCGAACGAGGCCGGGTCCCGCTGCACAAAATACTCGGCACCGGAAAGTTCGACCTCGAAAAAGCCAGCCAGATGGCCGGCTGGGCGCGCGAACTGACCGGCATCCACCTGCCGGAGAGCGAGGAATACGGCATCTCCAGCTTCGTCCTGCGAGACCGCCGGCCGCTGCATCCGCAGCGCTTCGACCATTTCCTCGACCAGGCATTTCCGGGCCTGATACGCGCCAAAGGCTATGTGTGGCTGGCCAGCCGTCCCGATTGGGCGGTCGCTTATTCGCGCGCCGGCAAGATCGCCTCGGTGGAGCCGGTCGGCCAGTGGTGGGCGGCCAGCGACGAGGAGATCTGGCCACCCAAGGGCGATCCCGATCGCCTTGCGATTGAAGCCGCTTGGGCGGAGCCGTATGGCGACCGCCTCAACGAACTCGTATTCATCGGCCGCGACATGGAGCCAGGCGCCATCGAAGCCGCGTTCGAAACCTGCGTGCTGAGCGACGTCGAACTGGCGGCCGGCACGGCCGCATGGCGCAACTACGCCGATCCGTTCCCGGACTGGGAACGCGAAGACCAGCCACAGACGCCAACCCACTAAGCCCAGAATATGACCCCGAACCTAAGCCCCTTGGCGACAGCGATCTCGCTGTCGCTGGCCACCGCCTATGCCTGCGCGGACGAAGCCACCATGCAAACAGTGATCGTCAACAGCACCCGCAGCGCCCTCGATCCCGACCTGCCAAACACCAGCGTCGTCAAGACCCAGGAAGAACTGCGCCAGCAGCAAAACATCTTCAACCCGGAGGACGCCCTGCGCAACATGCCGAGCATGACGATCCGCAAGCGATATAGCGGCGACCGCAATGCGCTGGTCGGCGGCCGCAGCTTCTCCACCACGCAGGCGCCGCGCGCATTGGTGACGATGGACGGCTATCTGCTGTCGAACTTCCTGGGTCGCTTCGATGCGCCGCGCTGGAACATGATCGCGCCGGAGGAAATCACCCGCGTCGAGGTTCTGTACGGCCCCTTCTCCGCGCTCTATCCGGGCAATGCGATCGGCGCCACCATCGCCGTCAGCACCAGCCGTCCGACCACCTTTGGCGGATCGGTGCGGGTGGCGATGCAGGACCAGTCGTTCGCGCAGTACGGCGACCAGGACCACTACCGCAACTACCAGGGCTCGGCCATCATCGGCGACAAGCTGGCTTCCGGCCTGTGGTACAAGCTGATGCTCAATCACCAGGACTCGACCAGCCAGCCGATGGGCTACTACACCGTCACCGCCAACGCGGCCGGGGTGTTCCCGGCTCCGGCCGGCGGCGGGGCCGCGACGCCGGTCACCGGCATCGGCTACGACACCGGGCCTTTCGGCACAAGGCGCGCCATCTTCGGCGCCAATGCCGGCGCCGTCGACCATACCCGGCAAAACACTGTGAAGGCCACCTTCGGCTACGACTTCTCGCCCGCGCTAGTCGCGGAAGGTTTCGTCGCCTGGTGGGGCAATCAAAGCGTGACGCGCAACCGGACTTTCCTGCGCGATGCCGCCGGCAACAGCGTCTGGTCCGGCCGCGTCACCGATGGCGTCAACGTATTCGCGCTGCCGGCATCCGCGTTCGCGCCATACACCCGGGACGAACACCACGCCCAAGCCGGCCTGACGGTCAAGACCCACCACAAGAGCGGATGGAATGCCAGCGTCTCCGCCAGCACCTATCGCATCCTAGACGATGTGCAGCGCAACGCCGGCAGCGCCGATCCGTTCGCAGCCAGCGGTGGCGCCGGCAACGCCGTGGTGCGCGACGGCAGCGGCTTCAATTCGATCGATCTGCAAACAAGCTACACACCTGCGGCCGGCGACTGGACCGGTGGCGCGCACGCCCTCGCCTTCGGCCTGCACGCGGACGACTACAAACTTAAACAAACCACCCGCAATACCGCGGACTGGCGCAACGCCAGCGGTCCGGAAGCGCAGTTTGTCGGCGGCGAGACACAGGTACTGGCCGCGTATGCGCAGGATGCCTGGCGCTTCGCTCCTCATTGGCAGGCGACCCTGGGCCTGCGTGCCGAATCGTGGCAGGCCACCAATGGCGCGCAGCGCACGCCGGGCACCGCGCTGTCGTATCCACGCCGCAGTGAACAAGCCTGGTCGCCGAAATTCTCACTGGCTTGGGATGCGTCGGCCGATACCACGGTGAGACTGTCCGCCGGGCGCGGAACACGCTTCGCCACCGTGGCGGAACTGTTCCAGGGCACGGCGGTCGGCAGCAGCATCGTCGTCAACGTTCCCACATTGAAGCCGGAACGGTCCAACGCGCTGGAGCTGATGGCGGAACAACGCTATGCGTTCGGTGGCCTCCGCGCCTCGCTGTTCCAGGACGATGTGCGCGACACCATCTGGAGCCAGTTGAACCTGAACGTCTTCCCCAACGTGACCAACGTCCAGAACATCGGACGGGTGCGCACGCGCGGGCTGGAGCTGGTCGGCCAAGTCGACCGCCTTGGCATACCAGGCCTGAGCGCGGAAGCCAATATCGCTTTCAGCAAATCGACCATCCTGGAGAACGACAACTACCAACCATCGATAGGCAAGAACTGGGCGCGCGTGCCGCGCGTACGCTCGGCCACCACGCTGACCTACGCGCCCACCGACGTCTGGAGCGTCTCGGCGAGCTACAGATATTCCGGCGCCCAGTTCAACGAGATCAATAACAGCGACTACAACACCGATGTCTACGGCGCGGTTTCCCGTGTCAGCCAGCTGGACGTGCGGTTGCTGGTCAAGCCGGCCCGGAACACAGAAGTCGCCATCGGCGTCGATAACCTCAACAACAACCGCGCCTATCAGCTGCATCCCTACCCGGGACGCACGCTGTCGCTTGAAGCGCGCTATGCGTTCTAGGAGAGCGGCATGATACGCATCGAACAACTGAGCAAACGCTACGACGGCCGCACCGTGGTGGACGCCCTCGATCTGCACGTGCACGGCGGGGAAATCTACGCACTGCTGGGCCCCAACGGCGCCGGCAAGTCGACCACCATCGGCTGCCTGCTGGGCTTTGTCGACGCCGACGGCGGCAGCATCCAACTGGCCGGCTCCAGCCTGCCGCCGGCACGCGCCGCCGTCGAGCATGCGGCGTACATCGCGGAGAACATCGCGCTGTACGAACGCTTGACCGGGGTGGAGAACGTCGAGTTCTTCATGCGGCTGTCGGGCCGGCGTCCTGGCCGGGGACAGATCGAAGCGCTGCTGGAACGGGCAGGCCTGCCGCAGCATGCGTGGCACCGCATGGCGTCCAGCTACTCGAAAGGCATGCGGCAAAAGGTCGGCATCGTCATGGCGCTGGCCAAGGGAGCGCAAGTGCTGGTGCTGGACGAACCGACGTCCGGGCTGGACCCCGAAGCCAGCGTGAGCTTCGGAGAACTGGTGCGCTCGCTGGCCGACGAAGGCGCGGCGGTACTGATGGCGACGCACGACCTGTTTCGCGCGCAGGAACTGGCCGACCGTTGCGGCATGCTGGTGGGCGGCCGTCTGGCCGGGGAATGGAAACTGGGAGAACTGAATGCAGGCGAACTTGAACGCAACTACCTTGACATCCTCGCCCGCCGCAACTAAGCACGGCGCGCGCCCTGGCTGGCAGGCCTGGTGCATCGCCTGGTGTATCGCCTTGCACGGCGCCTGGCAGGCCGACTGGCGCGAGCGACGGCGCGACTGGCGCGTATGGCTGGTGATCGCCGTGGGCCTGATGCTGGCCGCATGCGCGGCGCTGCAGTCGTCGCTGGAACTGAACGACACGCTGGCGGCCAGGGCGGATGCGCGGCAATCGGAGCAGCAACGCTGGTCGGGCCAGGGCAAGAAGTATCCGCATGCGGCCGCGCATTATGGCGTCTACGTGTTCAAGCCCTTGTCCGCGCTGGCCGCGCTGGACCCCGGCATCGAACCTTATGTCGGCTCCAGCGTCTGGCTGGAAGCGCACAAGCAAAATGAGCTGATCTACCGTCCGGCCGACGACGAACCTGGCGCGAACCGGCAGTTCCGCCTGACGCCGGCCTTTGTACTGCAGGTGATCGCGCCCATGGCGATGATCTTCCTCGGCTTCGGCATGTTTGCCGGCGAGCGTGAGCGCGGCACGTTGGCGTCGCTACGCATCAATGCCGCACCACTCGGCGCCATTGCGCTGGCGCGCGGCGCGGTACTGCTATGCCTGGCGGCGACGCTGGCACTTCCTGCTTGTATCGCCGTCTCCGCGCTGGAGTGGTCGCAGGAAGCGAGTAGCCCATTCAGCGACGGCGCCATGCGGGGGGCGATATTCGCCAGCGGCTACCTGCTCTATCTCTGCACTTGGGCGGCACTGATTGCCGGCGTCTCGGCCTGGGCGCCATCCTTGCGCGCCAGCCTGGCCATGCTGATCGGCCTGTGGGCGGCCACCACGCTGGTGCTGCCACGCGCGGCGATCGAACTGGCGCAGGCGGCCGCACCGCTGCCGAGCATGCAGCAGTTCCGTGCAAACCTCGACGCTGCGCTCGGCGCACCGGACGATCCGCAACAGGCCCGGCGCGACCAGCAACAGCTGCTGCGGCAATACGGCGTTAGCGATGTCAGGGACCTGCCGGTCAACTGGGCCGGGATCAGCCTGCGGCGCGGCGAGCAGCATGGCGACCAGCTGTTCGATCAACATTACGGGCGTTTGTTTGACGCCATGCGCAAGCAGAGTGACGCAGCGGCGTTGGCGGGATGGCTGTCGCCAGCGGTGGCGCTGGCCGGCCTGTCCGGCGCCACCGCTGGCAGCGATACGGCTCACCACATCCAGTTCATCAACGGCGCCGAACGGCAGCGCCGCTTGATCCAGGAAGTGATGAATATTGCCATCACCGCCAACCCGGAGAGGAACGGCATTCGCTACGACGGCGACCAGTCGCTGTGGAACCGGGTACCTCCGTTCCGCTTCACCTATGCGCCGCTGGATCGCTCCGCACTGGTCGTCCACCAGGGACTGCCCCTGGCTGTCCTGTTCCTGGCAAGCCTGTTGCTGTGCGGCGCCGGCTTGCGCCACCTACGTCGAGGAAGCTTACGATGAAACAGATACTCACCCTGATCGTGTACGACCTGCGTATCCAGTTGCGCGAGCGTGGCAGCGTCGCGCTGCTGCTGGTCGCTGCGCTGCTGGCGGGATTCGGCCTGTTCGAAGGCGCGCGCTTCGACCGGCATGCCCGCGAGGCCGTCGCCGCCGCCCAGGCCCAGGAAGCCCAGGCCCGCAACGCCGCCAACGTCCTGGCTCAACGCTATTTCGCCGATCCCGGCGCGGCCGAATTCAAGGACCTGCAATGGTTTCGCACGCCCGTCGACGTCCGTGGTTATGCGTTCCGCGAGCACGTCGGCTTTGCGGAAAAGCCGCTTGCTGCGGGCGGCGCCTTGGCCGTAGGCCAGGCCGACCTCCAGCCTGCGTATGTCCGTGTGCGGGCGGAGTCCATGCAGTCCGCCCGCACCGCGGTGGAAATCGAACACCCTGCCCGCCTGGCCGCAGGCCGTTTTGACCTGGCGTTTTTTGTTGTGTATCTGTGGCCGCTGATCCTGCTGGCGCTGTGCACCTCCGTGCTGACCCAGGATCGCGAGAGCCTGCGCCTGCGCGCCTTGCAATTGCAGGGTGTGAGCCAGGGCCGGATGCTGGCCGCACAAGCGATGGCGCGCACGCTTGGCGCCACGGCCTTGCTGCTGGTGCTCTGCTCCGCCGCCGCATTGCTGGCCGGTGCGGTGGCCGTGACCAGCGCCGGCCTGCACGCGCTGGCCGCCTGGGCGGGCGTGGTGCTGCTGTATTCCGCGTTCTGGGGCGCGGCCGCGATGGCCATCTGCGCGGCCTGCGGCAATCGGATGACGGCGGCCTTCGCCGGCTTCGGCGCCTGGCTGGTGCTGGCTATCATGCTCCCGGCGGCGACCACCGCAACCATCCATCTTGCCGCGCCGGTACCGCAACGGGAACACTATGTGCAAGCGATGCGCGACGCCGGCGACCGTGTGCCCGCTGGCCTGCCGCGACTTGAGCGCGCCGTGGCGCTGGAAAAACAGATGTCCGGCGTAGAGCGGCAATTCCAGCAGGCGGGATCACAGCGTCAGGCGCTCTTCGATCAGGTGCTGATAATCAGTCCAGTCACGCTGGCCTATGAAAGCATGGCCGTCATCGCAGGGCATGATGGCGCGCGCCACCAGCGTTTCATGAGCGAGGTGCAGCAGCACCAACTGCAACTGCGCGCCTACTTCCAGAATGCCATCCAGCTGGCGGTACAGGGCGATGCGAAGCGCCATTGCGCCACCACCTGCCTTGGCGGCTATGGCTTCCGGGACTTCGACGGTGTGCCACGCTTTTCCGCTTCCGCCGCGCTGCATGCAAGCCCGCAATTGCCGTCGCAACTGGCTGCGCTGGGCGTGTGGATTGCCGTGCTGCTGGCGCTATCGGCGGCATCGCTTCGATGGGCGGGTCGCCGGACCACTCGCTGAACGCCACCGCCAGCGTTATACTTTCGCCCCATGAACAAGAAAAAAACACCGCCGTTGTGGCGCCGTGCAGTAACGGCCATCGCATACACCCTTCTGCTGGCAGCCTGCGCGCCATTGACCGCTACCAGGACAGTGCCAGCATCGGTGGCGAGCTTGCGCTTCATCGGCGAACAACGCCTGCCGTGGCGCCAGCAGTTCCAGGGCACGATGGTTGGCGGCCTGTCCGGCATCGACTACGACGCCGCCAGCGGCGAATGGGTGATCATCAGCGACGACCGTTCGGCCAACAACCCTGCCCGCTACTATCGCGCGCGCCTGGACTATGACGAACATGCATTCAAGTCGGTCGAGCTGACCGGCGTATCGTTCCTGCTTCAGCCGGACGGCAGCACCTACCCCTCCAAGGAAGAATACGCGATACGCGGCGGCGTCGTGCCGGACCTGGAAACCATACGCGTCGATCCGCAGGACGGCAGCATCTGGTATGCCAGCGAGGGTGACGTCGCCCTCGGCCTCGATCCCTTCGTACGCCATGCAAGCCGGGACGGCCGCTTTCTCTCCACGCTGCCTTTGCCGCCCGTGTTCAGTGTCTCAGCCGATCGCGCCACCGGACCGCGCAACAACCTGAGTTTCGAGGGCATGAGCTTCGCACCGGATGGCCGCTCGCTCTGGGTCTCGATGGAAGGCCCGATGTACCAGGACAGCGACGCGCCGACGCCGGAACGCGGCGCGGTCAACCGCATCACCCATTTGGGCCGCGATGGCAAGGTGCTCGGCCAGTTCGCCTATCCGCTCAACGCTATTCCGGCCGCGCCGGGCAAAGGTAAATTCGCCGACAACGGCATCTCCGAAATCGTCGCCCTGAGCGACACCCGGCTGCTGGTGATGGAACGCTCCGGCGTACAAGGCGCGGACGGCAAGTACAAGGATTACGTGCGGCTGTTCGAGGTCGACACGGCCGGCGCGTCCGACATCCAGCACCTGCCGGCGCTGCAAGGCGCATCGTATCGGCTGGCGCAAAAGCGCCTGGTACTGGACGTCAACCAGTTGAACCTGCCCACGGTGGACAACCTGGAGGGCATGTCCCTCGGCCCGCAACTGGCCAATGGCCACGCCAGCCTGGTGCTGATCTCAGACGATAACTTCGGCAAGAACCAGGTCATCCAGTTGCTGCTGTTCGAAGTCATTCCGTGACCAGGGCCCGCAATTGCGGCTCCGGCACGGGACGGCTGTACAGATAACCCTGATAGCGCCGGCAGCCCAGTTCCTCCAGCAGCGCGCGCTGCGCCTGCGTCTCGACTCCCTCGGCGATTACGTCCAGTTGCAGGCTGCGCGCCATCGCAATGATGGTCCGCACGATGACCTGATCGCTGCTGTCGCTGACCAGGTCGCGCACAAAGGACTGGTCTATCTTCAGTTGGCTCAACGGCAGGCGCTTCAGGTATTGCAATGAAGAGTAGCCGGTGCCGAAATCGTCCAGCGAAAAGCGCACACCGATCGCTTTCAACGCCTGCATGCAGGCGACGGTTTCCTCGATCTTCTCCAGCAGCACACCCTCGGTCAATTCCAGCTTCAGCAAACGCGGATCGACGCCATGCCGGTCCAGCGCACTGCGCACCTCCTTGCCAAAATCCGGCTGATGGAATTGCTGCGCGCTGACGTTGATCGCCAGGACCAGGTGCGCCATCTGCGGCACCGATTGCCATGCCGCGAGCTGCGCACATGCCGTCTCCAGCACCCAGTGGCCTATCGACAGTACCAAACCCGTTTCTTCCGCCAGCGGGATAAAGCTGGCCGGCGACACCATCGTGCCATCGCCGCGTATCCAGCGTATCAACGCTTCGGCGCCGCGCGCCGTGCCGTGCTGGTCGACCTGCACCTGGTAATACAGCGCGAATTGATGACATTCGATCGCGTGCCGCAAATCGTTTTCCATTTGCGCCCGCTCGCTGATGCGGTCCTGCATCTGCCGGTCGAAGAAACGCATGCCATTGCGGCCCGCCTGCTTGGCTTGATACATGGCGATATCGGCCTGCATCAACAGGTCGTCCGGCTGTGGCGGTTCGCCTTTGTGGAACAGGGTCACGCCGATACTCGGCGTACTCCGGCAGTGATGCGTCCCCAGTTCGTAGGGCCGGTTCAACGCCGTCAACATCTTCGCGCCCAGCGATTCAACTTCGGCCGCAGCCTCCAGGGCGCCGCTGCTTAGCCCCTCCACCAGCACCACGAATTCATCGCCGCCCAGGCGCGCGACGGTGTCGCCTTTGCGCAGGCTCGATTGCAAGCGCTCCGCCACCTGCGACAGCAGCAGGTCGCCAACGTTGTGGCCCAGCGTATCGTTCAGGGTCTTGAAGTTATCCAGGTCGATGAACATCAACGCGCAGTAGCGGTCATGCTGGCCGCTGGCCGCCAGCACCTGCCGCAAGCGGTCCAGCAGCAGGCGGCGATTGGGCAGGCGTGTCAGCGGATCGTAGAAGGCCAGGCTGCGGATTTCATCGTTGGCGGCCTTGCTGAGCGTGATGTCGGTCAGCGCGGCGACGTAGTTGGTGATCTCGCCGTCGTCGTCGCGCACGGCGGTGATGCTCAGGTGTTCGGGATAGACCTCGCCGTTCTTGCGGCGATTCCATATCTCCCCTTCCCAGATCCCGTCCCGCGCAATGGCGGCCCACATCACGGTATAGAAGTCCGGCACGTGCCGCCCGGAGCTCAATAGCCGGGGTGTTTGCCCCAGCACCTCCTCGCTGCTGTAGCCGGTGATGCGGACAAAAGCCTGGTTGACGCGCACGATGCGGCCGCGCGCGTCGGTCACCATCATGCCCTGCGCGGCTTCAAATACGGTCGCGGCCAGGCGCAGCGCAGCGTCGGGAGCGGGATCGGAAGCGGCGATCTGCACAGGCGCACGCGCACACAAGGAGGAAGTCATGTTGAACCTTAGTTACTGACAATTGAGTTAGCGAAGGTTACTGATCCTCATCAAGAAAATAATTGATCCAGATCAAAGAAATTGCAGTTGCAGGTCACTACCATGATGTAATCGTCCAGAAAATAAGAGTAGGAAATCATGATCACCTCCATCGAACGCAACAATTGCGCCGAGTGCGAGCACCGCATGACGTGTGTCGGCGCCGCCGCCGGCAATCGGGACGCCAGCCAGCGCATACGCATCGCCCGCCATGCCACTCTGTACCAGGCCGGCGATGCAGTCAGCGATCACATTTTCAACATCCGCTCCGGCAGCTTCAAGGTATTGCGCGCGGCCTCCCAACAACCGGCGCACATCATCGGCTTCGCTTTGGCGCCGGATTTCCTCGGCCTCGATGCCCTCGATCGCGAACGGCACGCCAACACCGTCGTCGCGCTGGAGGACAGCGAGGTATGCAGCATCAACTGGAACCGGCACGCCTTCGAAGGCCGCCGGCGCCCGGTGATGCGCGCCAGCCTGCACGCCCTGCTGAGCCGCGAGATCCGCCGCGAACAACGCGCCGCCCTCATGCTGCGCAATACCCAGGCCGAGCAACGCATGGCTGACCTGCTGTTGTCGCTGTCGCAGCGCCGCGCCGAATACGGCCATGTGGCCGAGCAGTTCCGGCTACCGATGTCGCGCTGCGATATCGCCAGCTACCTGGGCGTGACCGCCGAATGCGTCAGCCGCCTGCTGCTGCTGTTCCGGCAGCGCGCCCTGTTCGAGCTGCGGCGCAGGGACATCAAGCTGCTGGACCTGTCGGCGCTGCACCGTCTCGCGATCGGCAGCGCTCCGGAACCGGCAATGGTGGCGTCATGACCGGGCTGGAACTGGCCCAATGCCAGCTTGGCAGCCAGATGCGGCTGGCGCGCGGCGAGCATCTGTTCCACATGGGCGCCGAGGCTGGCGACGAACTGTATTTTGTCCGCAGCGGCCACCTGAAGATATACCAGCCCTGCGGCGACGGCGTGCAGCGCATCATCGACTTCGCGCGCCCGGGCGATTGGCTGGGTGTCGACACGATAGGCGAACAATTTCGGCACGCGTCCACCCTGGCGTTGACGGACTGCGAGGTCGACGTGGTGCAGTACCGCCACCTGGCCGAGTTGATGGACGAAGAACCGTACACCTGCGACCTGTTCAGCGCGATGCTGAGTCGCGAGATCGACCGCCAGCAGCTGGCCGCCGCCATTTTGCGCAGCGCGGGCGCCTGCCAGCGCATCGTGATGTTCCTGCTGCAGCGCGCAGGGCCAGCGCCGCAAGCGCCGATGCTGGAGACCCACTCGCCGCTGCCGATGTCGCGCCAGGACATCAGCGACTACCTGGGCCTGACCCCGGCCACGGTCAGCCGCACGCTCAGTGCCCTCAAGCGCAACGGCTGGATATCGCTGGGCCAGCGCGGCTTCGTGGTGCAATCCCGACCCGCGCTGGAACGGCTGGCGGCCGGAACGCCGCTGGCGATCCCGCCGCAAGCCGCCTGACGCTACGTTAAACCGCCGACTTGGGCCGGCGCCTGCGGGTGGTGATGCTCTCCCGGTTCAAGCCCCAGTTATCGGTCTCCACTTCGTCGATGATGACGAAGGTGGTTGCCGGATCCTTGTCCAGCACGCGGGCCAGCAAGTCGGTGACGCCTTCGATCAGCTCCAGCTTCTGGGCCGCCGTTACGCCTTCATTGGTCACGCGGATGTTCACGTATGGCATGGCGCGGCTCCTTACCAGGTGCCGGCGGTGGCGCCGCCGTCGACCGGCAGCACAACGCCGCTGGTGAAGCCGGATTCGGTCAGGTACAGCACCGCTTCCACCACATCCTTCACGCCCCCCATTTCACCGCTAGGCGACAGCGCCTTCAGGAACGCGCGGGTGCCTTCGTCCTTGCCGTGCATCGGCGTATCGATAATGCCGGGAGCGACCGCGTTGACCTTGACATTGGAAGCGGCCAGCTCCAGCGCCAGGCCGCGCGTGGCGTTATTCAGGCCGCCCTTGATCAGGATGGGCAGCAGCGCCGGCACCTTGGAGGTCGGCTGCATCGCCAGGCTGGCGGTGATGGTGACGATATGGCCGGCGCGGTTGGCGCTCATATGCTGCGCCGCCGCTTGCGACGGGTAGAAGAAGCCCATCAGGTTGGTGTTGACGATGGTCTGCACTTCTTCCTGCGTGTAGTCGCCGACCGGCTTGGCAATGAAGATGCCGGCGTTGTTGATCAATACATCGACCTTGCCAAAGGCCGCGACGGCGCGCGCGAACAACTCCTTGGCGGTCGCCGGATCGGCGATGTCGCCTGCCACCGGCAGGAAGTTGGATGGGTTGCCCCACTGCGCGGCGGCAGTCTGCAAGCGGTCCAGCGTGCGGGCGTTGCCGACCACGTTGTAGCCGCGTTTCAGGTAAGCCTCTGCGATGGCGAAGCCGATGCCGCTCGATGCGCCGGTGACGATAACTGTTTTCATGATCATGCTCCTTGGGATTTCTGGTTGCGGCGTTCAGCGACGCCATGCAGATCACTATACTTTTGACTTCATCGTTGATAAATGAGGTGCGATGCAAGATAATTGATACATGATGTAATCAATGAGTGTAATCAACGAGGCCGACATGAAGCGCAATTTCGACGACGTCCTGCTGGGCAGCATAGAGCTGTTCTGCTTTGCGGCGGAACTGGGCAGCTTTACCGCCGCCGCCACGGCGGCCAGCGTGACGCCGGCCGCCGTCAGCCGCTCCATCGCCAGGCTGGAGGAGCGGCTGGGCGTGCGCCTGTTCGTGCGCACCACGCGCCAGATCCGCCTGACGGACGGCGGCCGTAACTATTTCGAACAATGCCGGCAGGCGCTGTCACTGCTGACGGACGCCGAGCGTCAGGTCACGGGCGGCCAGGCCAAGCCGGCCGGCGCGCTGCGCATCAGCGCACCGACGCCGTATGCGCATTACCGGCTGCTGCCTTTATTGGGGGAGTTCCGCAGGAAGTATCCGGAAGTGACGCTGGATATCCACGTCAGCAACCGCAATATCGACTTCGCCGACGAGGGCTACGACCTGGCGATACGCGGCCGCGCACCGGCCGACTCCAACCTCATCGCGCGCAAACTGGAGGACGCGGAACTGGTGCTGGTCGCCTCGCCCGCCTACCTGAAGCGCCACGGCAAGCCGCGCAAGCTGGAGGACCTGCACCAGCACGAATGCATACAGTTCGAGCTCCCCAGCACCGGCAAGCGCATTCCGTGGCAGTTCGTGCAGGACGGTGTCGCGGTCGACATGCCGACCAGCGGCGGCTTGTGCTGCTCGGAGGACGTGCTGGGCATCGTCACGCTGGCGCGCGCGGGCGCGGGCTTGGTGCAAACCTATCGCTACATCATCGAACAGGACCTGGCGCGCGGCGACCTGGTCGAACTGCTGCCGCAACACGGCGGCACGTCGCGACCCTTTATCCTGCTGTATCCCCATGCGCGCCACCTGTCGCTGCGGGTGCGCACCTTTGTCGACTTCCTGGTGGCCAAGCTGCCGGGCCACTAATCCACTAAACCACTAGGCCAGGCTGTCCGCAAAGGCGCTGCGGGCCGGATGATGCAGCACGTCCTTGCGCCAGACCAGCAGGGTTTCGACCTGGGCGATGTGCGGTGGCAGCGCGTGCTGGCGTATGGTCTTGGCCAGCTTGCGCTGGTTGAGCACCTCTTTCGGCATCAGCGCCACGCCCATGCCGGCGGCCACGCAGCCGATGATCGCTTCAAAGGTGCCGAACTCCGACACCCGCGCCGGCGCCACGCCGCCCTCGGCGAACCACGCTTCCAGCAAGCGGCGGTAAGTGCAGCCGGTGCGGAACACCAGCAGGTTGCGCCGCGCCAGCTCCTGCGGCGATGTCACCGGCGCATGGCCGTGGCAGGTAATCAGCACCAGTTCTTCTTCAAACACCGGCAGCTGTTCCAACTCCGCGTGCCGCACCGGGCCGGCCACCAGGGCCACATCCAGCCGGTGCTTCAGGACGCCGTCCAGCAGCTGGTCGGTGGGTGCGGTGTCCAGTATCAAATCCACATGCGGATGCTTGCGGTTGAAGGACGCCAGCACTTGCGGCAGGCGCGCCGCCGCCGTGGTCTCCATCGATCCGATGCGCAGCTGGCCGGATGGCTTTTGATCCGGCTGCATGGCGGCCTGCGCCTCCTCCGCCAATTGCAGCAGGCGATCGGCGTAGGCCAGCAGACGCGAACCTTCGACGGTGATTTGCAGCTTGCGGCCGGAGCGGTGGAACAGCGGCACACCCAACGACTCCTCCAGCTGCGTCAGCCGCGCCGATACGTTGGACTGCACGCGGTTCAGCCGCAAGGCGGCCAGCGTGACGCTGCCCTCTTCGGCGACCGCTTTAAAGATGCGCAGGGCGGAGAGTTCCATGGTCGATTCTTAAAATGAGATAGATGTCTTCATTATTATTCATTTTTTGAAATAGTCAAACCATCCTATAGTGCAGTCATGAAAACCGACCACGCCCCTTCCCTGGCCATCCTGCTCGCATGCAGCTTCGCCTTTATCATCGTCCAGCTGGACGTCACCATCGTCAACGTCGCCCTGCCGCAGATAGGCCGCGAGCTGGGCGCGGACGTGACCGACCTGCAATGGGTGGTGGATGCCTACACGCTGGGCTTCGCCGTCTTCCTGCTGTCGGCCGGCGCGCTGGGCGACAAGTTCGGCTCGCGCCGCACCTTCCTGACCGGATTCGCGCTGTTCACGGCGGCCTCTTTGGCCTGCGCGATGGCGCCCGGCGCCACCGCCCTGAATATCGCCCGCGCGCTGCAAGGCGCCGGCGCCGCGCTGCTGGTGCCCAGCTCACTGGCCATCCTCAACGCCACCTACGCCGACGACAAAGCCATGCTGGCCAAGGCCATCGCCTGGTGGACCGCCTCCGGCGGCATGTCGATCGCGGCCGGGCCGGTGCTGGGTGGCCTGCTGCTGTCGGTGGCGGGCTGGCGCAGCATCTTCTGGGTCAATATCCCGATCTGCGTTATCGGTTTCTGGCTGACCTGCCGCGTGGTGCCCGCGCTGGCCGGCCGCGATCCGCACCGCTCGCTGGACCTGGCCGGGCAACTGCTGGCCATCGTCGCGCTGACCGGCTTGATCGGCGCCGTCATCGAATTCGAGTCCCTGGGCTGGTCGCACTGGATGGTGCGCGGCGGGCTGGCGGCGGCAGTGGTGGCCGGGGCGCTGTTCATCCACGTCGAATCGCGCAGCAAGTCGCCGATGCTGCCCCTGGCGCTGTTCCGCAGCGCGCCCTTCTCCGGCGCGGTGCTGTTCGGCGTACTGATGAATTTTTCATACTACGGCGTGATCTTTGTGCTCAGCTTCTACCTGCAAAAAGTGCGCGGCTTCGGCGTGCTGCATGCGGGGCTGGTGTTCCTGCCGCTGACGGCCACCTTCATCCTGTCCAACATCGTCAGCGGCTGGATGGCGCCGCGCACCGGGCTGCGCACGCCGATGATCCTGGGCGCCTTGATTGGCGCCAGTGGTTACTCGCTGCTGGGCTGGTGGGGCATCTCGAACGACGCCACCTTCCTGCAAATGCTGCCCGGACTGGCGCTGATCCCGGCCGGCATGGGCCTGGCCGTGCCGGCGATGACCACCTCGATCCTGTCCGGTGTTGAGCGGCGCCAGGCCGGCACCGCGTCGGCGGTGCTGAACACGGCGCGCCAGGTGGGCGGCGCGGTGGGCGTGGCGATCTTCGGCGCACTGGTGGCGGCCAACCGTGACATCCTCAGCGCAATCCAGCTGGCGATGGGAGTGTCGAGCGTACTGCTGTTGTTGGCGGGGCTGCTGGCGTTTGCGTGTATCCGCCGGCCGGCGCCGGCGCCGCTTCAAGCCGTTGCGGACTGTCCTGGATAGACGGTGGCGACAGGCAGTTGTCGCACCGGCAGCAGCGCTCGGAGTCCGGCGGGCGGTCGCCGAAGTAATCCAGCAGCAGCTTCCAGCGGCAATAGCCGCTTTGGGCGTACGAGACCATCTGGTCCAGTCCCAGGCGGTCGCGCTCTTGTTTGTCGACGTAGACCTGCGCCATCCGCTCGAATTCCGCGGCCTTGGGCGTGCCGCCCGCCAGCACATAGGCCAGTTTGCGGTTGCGCTTCAACAGTTTGCCGTCCTTGAGCATTTTCAGGCAGACCTTCAATTGTCCGGCCGGCGTTTGTTCCAGCAGCGACTTCAGTTCCGCCTCCGTGCATGACGCCTGGCCCAGCGCCACCGCGGCCTCGTAGACGGCCTTCAGCTCATCGGCGGACGGATAGTGCTTGCTCAGGAAGTACTGCTGCAGGCGCTTGTCCGCATGGTAGTACAACAGCGTGCATTCGGCGTCGAGGCCGTCGCGCCCCGCGCGGCCGGATTCCTGGTAATACGCTTCAAGGTTGGCCGGCACCTGCAGATGGATGACGAAGCGGGTGTCGGGCTTGTCGATGCCCATGCCGAAGGCATTGGTCGCCACTATCACGCGGCGCTGGCCGCTCATGAACAGGTTCTGGTTTTGATTGCGTTCGGCGGCACGCAGCTTGCCGTGATAAATGGTCGCGCTCTCGCCTGCCTGCAGCAGCAAGTCGTGCATCTCCTCGGCCGCCTTCACGGTCGCCGCATAGACGATGCCGACACCTTCGCTAGCGCGCGCCAGCTGCAAGGCGGTCGCGTACTGCTCTTCCGGATTGGTCACCTGGCGCACGCGGTAGTGCAAATTCGGCCGGTAGACACCGGTGTTGACCACTTCCAGGCGCGGGCGGCCCAGCTGCCGGCGGATATCGGCGATCACTTCGTCGGTCGCGGTGGCGGTCAGCGCCAGCAGTTGCGGACTGCCCAGCGCGTCGAGCGCCGCGCCGATCTCCAGGTAAGCCGGACGGAAATCATGGCCCCACTGCGAAATGCAGTGCGCCTCGTCGACCACCACCAGCGAGACGCTGCTACGCTTGAGCAACGCCAGGAACTCCGGCGTCACCAGCCGCTCCGGGGTACAAAAGATCACTTCCTTTTCCGCTCGCTCAATCGCGTCCAGCGCGGCCAGTTCGTCGCCGCGCGACAGGCTGCTATTGATCTGGGCCGCGCTGGCGATGCCGCCGTCCTCCAGCTTCTCGGCCTGATCCTTCATCAACGATATCAACGGCGATACCACCACCGTCGCACCGTCGAGCAGGCGGGCCGGGAGCTGGTAGCACAGCGACTTGCCGCTGCCGGTCGGCATCACGGCCAGCGTGTCGCATCCCGCCAGCACGCTCTCGATGACGTGGCGCTGGCCGTCGCGCAGGGCCTCGATGCCGAATACCTTGCGCAGCACGTCGGCGATCTGTTTCTTTTGCCTGATTTGCGGGTTTGCCATATCACTCTCCGGTCAGCGGGATGCTCCGCAGTGCAAGCAGATTAGCCAGCGCCGTACCGACGGTATGTACGGCAGCGCACCGCCAATCGCAAACGGCTGAAGTGCTCCGGCAGGGCTTGAGGTCCCGGCCGCCATCCAAATCTGTCATACTGGTGTTTTTTCGCTGGCATGAATAGATGGACCCGAGACGAGAACATGTGCGTCGCCTGCTACAGGTGGACGCCCACATCAGCGACATGGATGGTCGAAACAACACCGTTACGCAAATCATCGACATTTCGCGCATGGGCGTAGCCTTTCTCAGCGACCATCCGCTGCCGACAGACACCAACTACGTGCTGACGTTCTGCTTTCCCGGCAGTTCCGTACAAAACAAAGTCACGCTGACGGTGCTGCACAGCGCCCTGATCGGCACGCACGGCCGTTATCGCAACGGTGCGCGCTTCCTGGCCATCCCCGACCAGGCTGCCGAATTGATATTCGATTACCTTACCAGCGCGCCGGAAGCCTGACCTGGTTACCAGCCGATATCCCTGAGCAGCGGGAAGCTCAGGTCGCGCGGCGGGATCACCTCGTGCGTCAGGTCGCCGTTGATGGACGGCTCCATCAACAGGTTCGGGACAGCGCTGACATCGTAGTGCGACACGGACGATCCCGGCTGGTTGGGATTGGGCGCGTACATCAGCACCCGGCCTGCCGCATCGGTGCCCGCGCGAATCGCCAGGTTCACGCCAAGATTGGCGTAAACGCCGGAATGCGTGCGCGAGCGCGTCGCCAGCGCCGCCTTGAGGCGGATGCCGTCGTCCAGCGTGATGCGTACGGCGGGGATCACGATGCCGGGATCGGTGCCGCCCAGGCCGGGCGGCGGCGCGCCGGCGGCGTTGTCGGCGATGATGACGCCGATGGCGCCGGCGTCCTGCGCGTTCTTGACCTTGACCACGAAGGTGCAGGTGCCGCGATCGATCAGCGCGATCTTGCCGTTGACCGCCAACGCGTTGGCCGGCGATAGCGGTGCGCAGGCCAGGCCGCGGTCGGGCGGCGTATCGACCACCGGCATGACTTCGCCTGTCACCCCGGGGCTGGCCAGCGGCGGCCCGAAGCTGGCCGTGCCGACCTGGATGATGCCCGCGATGCCGGCCGGCGCCAGCATCGTCAACACCGGCGTACCTTGTTGCAGCACCGTCTGCGCGGCCAGCTTGACCATCGCCCCATTCCACACCAGCTTGCCGGACTTGAGGGCCGACGCCGCGCGCTCGGTGTCGCTCATGTCCTTCCACAGCTTGCCGGTGCTGGTGTCCAGCAGGAAGTAGTCCCAGATGCTGGGGACGCCGTCCAGTTGTTCGCCGGTTTCGTCGTCGGTGTAGGTCTGGAAGCCGAGGCCGTGGCCGAACTCATGCAGCAGCACCGTCACCAGATCGACCTCGGCGCCGTGCAGGTTGTCCAAGCCGAGATAGAACGGCGTGCCGGTGAAGCAGCCCGGCCGTCCCAGGTTGACGTTGAAGCGGGCGCGGATGTCCGGCGTGGAGGGATCGACGTCGGCGCCGACGTACTTGTTGGTCTCCGCCTTGCTGAACCAGGCGTTGGCGAGCGGCGCGCCGGGAAAGTCCCTGAACACTTCCAACGCGCCGGCCGAACCCAGCACCGCGCCGCCGTCGTTGCACGGCAGTGCTTCCCAGGTCGCCAGGATGCGGATCGGCACCGTGCTGGTCAGCGTTGCGCCCCACTTGCTGGCGGCGGCCTGGAAGGCGTTCAGGCGTTGCGCGCCCAGCGTGGTGCCGGCGTTGCCGCCGACCGGAGCAACCGCCGTGGCGTCGTTGAAGCCGACGCCGGCGGGGTCGCCGTTGACGATGGTGATGGTTGCGGCGGCCCAGGCCGCCGATGTGCACAGCAGCGCCATTGCTGTCATAAAGGCTGGCAGGACGCGCTTCATTTTTGTTCTCCTTGGGCGGTGGGATTCTTGTGCACGACCGAATACTGGGTATGCGCCTCATCGAGCATCACGCCGACGCCGCCGTGCGGCGGATGGATGGGCGCCGGTCGAACGAGACGCGACTTCGGCCCGGCCGCGCTGGCGCGGATTGCCTTGTCCAGCTCGGCGGCCTGGTCTGGGTTGGGGCTGCCCAGCTTGCCGGTAGCGGGATCTTTGTAGGCCTTGAGACCGCCGGCATCCGCTGTTGCCGTCTGCTGTGGCGCGGCCTGCTGCGCGACAACGTTCACATACGGGAACGTCATCAGGCCATTATCCGGCACGGCCTGCGCCGCCGTTGCCGCCAACGCCAGGCCGGATAACGCCAGCCAGTTGGCCGGCCGGCGACCGCGCGATACACCGGCCAGCGCGCACAAGCCAAGCGCGAGCAATGCGATGGTGCCGGGAACAGGAATCGCGATCGCGTTCACGCTGACGGTATCGATGCCGATGTAGTCGCCGTGGATGCGGGTGTCGTCGACCACGTAACGGAAGGCAAATCTTCCGCTGGCCGGCGCCGTCAAGCCGCCGACCGTGATGGCGTGGTCGATCCAGCCGGTATCGGCGGCCGAGGCAAATGTGCCCAGCAGATTGAAGCCGCCCAGGCTGGTGCTGGCGCCGCCGGTGCTCAGGTACACTTCGACCGTGTCGAGAAAACCTTCTCCCAGCAGCCGCAGGGAAAAGTTCAACGACTCGCCGTTGAGCAGCGCCAGCTCCGGCGTCAGCAGCCAGTTGCTGACCGCGCCGCCGAACGCGGCGTTGTTGAAGTTGGCACCGATATAGGCATTGGACGGGCCGGCGGCCGCCGCAAAGATCGCGGGTTCGCCCTGGAACCAGGAAGTACTGCCGGACGGCGAACTGTTGTTCACGAACACCCAGCCGTTGGCGGACAAGGCCGTGATGTCGTTAAAGCCTTCGTTAAGCAACGGTGCGGCGGAAGCGGAGACGGTACAACCAGCGGCGACTGCAAGCAGCCCCGCCCAGCGTTTGATCAAGTCCATGTCTATCCCCATGATGAGAAGGTCGAATCGGAAACCTCATTGGTACGGCTCAACTTGCCTTGATTAGACCGGTTCGATACTCATCAGTTCCCGCGACGCGAAAAAAATCCGGCGCGGTGGCCGGATAATTTGGGGAATCTTTTCGCTCGAATGGTCAGCTGACGGTCGTGTTGATCACCATCCCGGCCTTCAACGTCAGCGTCACCGGCGTCTTCTCGGCGATTTCGGCCATGCGGTTTTTTTGTTCGGCGTCCAGCGCGCCGGCGAAGGACAGCGTGCGCTTGACCATCATCGCGCCATCGTCGCCGTGGCTCAGGTGCAGGCCGACATCGACCGCGTCCAGCGGCCACTGCTTGCGGTCGGCGTACATGCGCAGCGTGATGGCGGTGCAGGCGCCCAGGCCCGCCAGCACGAAATCGTAGGGCGCCGGACCGGTGTCGCGGCCGCCGTTGCGCTCCGGCTCATCCCCGACCAGCGTGTGGCCGCTGACTTCGATGGTGGTTTGATAGCTGTCCTTGCCGATATGTGCGGTGCCGCGTGCCATGTGATTCTCCTATGTGAAGGCCGCTATTTTATCCCGCAGCTCGCCCCATAAGTAAAGTATTGTAAATAGCAATCATTCTTACCTGAGTTCAAATGTAAAATATCATCCTTTCAACGACGAACAAGACGGCGCCGATGCATCGGCCCGACTCCCCATGCACAAGATATTCCTGACCGCCTGCCTCGCCGCGCCGCTGACCGCCCTCGCCCAAACCCAGCCTGCCACCGATAAACCGGAGGCCAAGCCGACCACCTCGGCCAAGCCCAAGGAAGCTGCGCCGGTGGTGCCGTCGGTCACGGTGGCCGGCGAGCGGCCGACCAACCGCATCGACCGCCAGGTGTACGACGTCAAGTCCGACATCAGCAGCACCAACGGCACCGCCGCCGATGCGCTGAACAACGTGCCGTCGGTGGCGGTCGACCCGGACGGCACCGTCACGCTGCGCGGCAGCAGCAATGTGCAGATCCTGGTCGACGGCAAGCCGTCCGCCATGCTGCAAGGCGACAACCGCGGCCCGACGCTGCAGGCGATGAACGCCGACGATATCGAGTCGGTCGAAGTGATCAACAATCCCGGTGCGCAGTTCGGCAACGAAGCCGGCGGCGGCCCCATCCTCAACCTGGTGATGCGTCGTAACAAAAAGCCGGGCGGCTTTGCCAACCTCAACGCCAACGCCGGTTACGCCGGCCGCTACAACAGCGCCGCGTCGGGCAGCTACAACGAGGGACCGTGGGGCTTCCAGGGCGGCGTCAACGTGCGCCACGACGGCCGCAACTCCACCGCAGTGGTCAGCCGCGACCGCCTCGATCCGGCAACCGGCGCCTTCGTGCACAGCAGCCAGACTTCGTCCGGCGCCGGCCTGAACGACATGGGCGGCGTGAACGGCACCGTCAGCTACAACCTGGACCAGAGCGACACGCTGACCGCGAGCGCCAACTACATGGGTCGCGGCAACGACCAGCGCGGCGTCGACCACTACGTCAACGGCGCCACCGCCGGCTTCCCCGCCACCGACTACGTGCGCACCACCTCGCGCGAAGGCGACGCCAAGAACTTCAGCTGGGGCGGACGCTACGACCACAAGGGCCAGTTGCCGAACGAAACGCTGAAGATCGACCTGCGCGTCTCGGCCTCCGAGAACGACAGCAACAGCGCCTACGCCAATGACTACGCCGGCGGCAACCTGCCGGACACCCGCGCCCACCAGCGCAACGACAACAGCAGCCACATCGTCGACTTCACCGGCGACTACGAGCGTCCGCTGGCCGGCGGCAGCCTCAAGGCGGGCTACAAGGTCGCCACCAACAAGAACAACTTCGACACGCTGTACACCGACATCGATCCGCTGAGCTCGGTCGCCGTGGTCAATCCGGCGCGCAGCAACCGCTTCGACCTGGAAGAGACCGTGGTCGCGCTGTACGGCTCCTACCAGCTCAAGCTGAACGACAGCTGGGGCGTGCTGGGCGGCCTGCGCACCGAGTACACCGGCATGGACATCCACCAGATCACCAGCGGCGTCGAGGCCAAGAACAACTACACCAACCTGATCCCGAGCTTGTTCGCCACCTACAAGGCGACCGAGACGGCCAATATGCGCTTCTCCTACGCGCGCCGCATCCGCCGCCCGAACGCCAACGACCTCAATCCCTACGTGGTGTATCGCGACGAGTTCAACGTCTCGTCCGGCAATCCGATGTTGAAGCCGACCAAGACCGATTCCTTCGAAGTGGGCTATGAAACCAAGTTCGGCACGCTGGAAACCAATCTGCGCGGCTACTACCGCAAGGACACCGACGCCATCGTCGACTACCGCACCTTCATCGCCAACAACGTGTTGCTGACCACGCGCCAGAACGGCGAAGGCAGCCATTCAAGCGGATTGGAATTCACGGTCAGCGGCAAGCTGACGCCGTCGCTGACGCTGAACTCCAGCGGCAACCTGGCGCGCAGCCAGCAGACCACGCAGGACGACAGCGGCGCGCTGGTCACCCGCACCGCCAACTCGCTGAGCGGCCGCGTGCGCCTGAACTATGCATACAGCGCCGCGACCCAAGTGCAGATGGCCTTGCAGATGCAGGGCAAGACGCTGTCAGGCCAGGGCTTCCGCTCGCCGAACAGCACCTTCAACCTGAGCGTGCGCCAGGCCGTGACGCCGCGCCTGAGCCTGGTGGGCACGGTCACCGACCTGTTCAGCACCAACAAGATGGAGACCGTCATCAACAGCGCCACGCTGCGCGAGACCAGCACCCGCCGCTTCGACGGCCGGGTGTTCTATCTGGGCCTGTCCTACCGTCTGGGCGGCGCCGCCACGGCGGCCGACTCGAACAACGAGCCACGCTTCGGCCCGCCACCAGGCGGCCCAGGCCCAGGCGGCCCCGGCCGCGGCCCGTCGGAAGGCTAAAACCCGGGGTCAGGTCCCCCATTTATTCATCAGTTCGGCTGAATAGCCGAGCTGATGAATAAATGGGGGACCTGACCCCGGATTAGTTATTTCATCACCGCTACTTTTTCGCGCTTGGCGTTGCGGAAGGTGTAGATCGTCAGCACGCCGTCTTTCACGTCGCCGCGCGCATCGAAGGTGATGTTGCCGGTCACGCCTTTGTGGGTGATGCCGGCCAGCGCCGGCAGGTACTTGGCCGGCTCCGGCGAGCCGGCCTTCTGCATCGCTTCGACCATCGTCATCAGCGCATCGTAGGCGTACGGCGCGTAAGTCTCGACGTCGATGCCGAATTTCTTCTTGTAGGCCACGCGGAAATCGGCCATGCCTTTTTCCTGGGACGGCTCGACCCCGCCCGCTTCGGCGCAGATCACCTGGCCGTCGCTCATGGCGTCGCCCGCCAGGCGCGGCACCGAATCCGAACACATGCCGTCGCCGCCCATGAACTTGATCGGGATCGCCAGCGCCTTCATCTGGCGCAGCATCGGCCCGGCCACGGCGTCCATGCCGCCGAAGAACACCATATCCGGCTTGGTCGCCTTGATGGCGGTCAGGATGGCGCTGAAGTCGGTGGACTTGTCGGTGGTGAACTGGGTCGACACCACGGTCGTCCCCGACGCGCCGCCGGCGCGCTTGACGTTCTTGACGAATTCATCGACCAGGCCCTTGCCGTAGGCAGTGCGGTCGTCGATGACGGCGACGCGCTTGGCCTTGACGTTCTGCATCGCGTAACGCGCCAGCGCGGCGCCCAGCTGCTCGTCGTTGGCGATGTTGCGGAACGCGGTCTCGTAGCGCTGGCGGGTGTACTGCGGATTGGTGGCCGACGGCGAAATCTGCGGTATGCCGGCATCATGGTAGATGCGCGAGGCCGGTATCGTCGTGCCTGACGTCTCATGCCCGATCACGCCGTTGACCCTGGCATCCACCAGCTTCTGCGCGGCGGTGGTTCCCTGCTTGGGATCGGCGGCATCGTCTTCCGCCTGCAACACGATCTTGTACTTCTTCCCGCCGATGACCACGCCCTTGGCGTTGAGCTCGTCGACCGCCATGCGGGCGCCGTTCTCATTGTCCTTGCCCAAGTGGGCGATCGGTCCCGAAGTCGCCGCCACATGGCCGATCTTGATGATCGCTTCCGCCTGCGCGGCGCCGGTGGCGACGAAGGCCAGCGCAAGCGCCTGGCCACATGTTTTTGTTATTAATCGCATAAGATTATTGAGCCATCCTCATTGGTTAAGTGGTCAAGGATACCATCAGGCAAATATGTACGCAGTCGTGCGTACTGACTTCCCTATCTGAAGTAGAATAACAAATCGAAACATTTGCCATAGAGACACTTTGCATGGAAACATCACAACGCATCGCCCGCTCCAAGCCGCTGGCGACCACCGCAATGCACGGCCGGGTCGACGCCATGAAGGCGCGCGGCGAGGACGTGATTGACTTTTCCATCGCCATTTCGCATTTCCAGGCGCCGGAGAGCGTGCTGCAAGCAGTGCGCGACGGCTTGCAGCAACCGTCCCTGGCCTACACCACGGTCGGCGGCGACGCCGGCATCCGCGCCCGCCTGGCCGCCAAGGTCAGCAGCGAAAACGGCATCGCCGCCAGCGCCAGCGAAATCATCGTCACCAACGGCGCCAAGCAGGCCTTGTACCAGGCGCTGTACGTGATGGCCGACCCGGGCGACGCCGTCATCATCTTCAAGCCGCACTGGCCGGCCTACGTCACCACCTGCAAACTGCTGGGACTGGAGCCGGTGCTGGTCGATTTGCCCGCCACCGTCAGCGCCGAATTCCTCGACAGCCTGCCGCCGGCCAAGATCCTGATCATCAACAATCCGCACAACCCGACCGGCGGCGTGCTGCGGGCCGACGAAATCGAACGCATCGCCGGCTGGCTCAAACGCACCGGCACCCGCGCCATCGTCGACGAGAGCTACGAAAAGCTGATCTTCGAAGGCGTCCATACCAGCCTGGCCGCGCGGCCGGACTGGCAGCAGATCGGCATCGTCAGCCTGTATTCCGCCTCGCAAAGCTACGCGATGATGGGCTGGCGGGCAGGCTTCGCGGTGGCGCCGCCCCACATCGTCACCGCGATGGAGACGCTGCAAGGCCCGATCACCGCCGCCGCGCCCATGCTGATCCAGCTGGCGCTGGCCGCCGCCTTCGAATCCGGCGAACCGATGGCGATGCTGGACGAATACCGCCAGCGCCGCGACCTGGTGCTGGACCTGGTGCACGGCCTGCCCTGGATGCGCATGCACTGCCCGGCCTCCGGTCCCTATCTGTGGGGCGACGTCTCGGCGCTGACCATGGACACCAGGCAGTTCGCCGAACAGCTGCTGAACCAGCACTCGGTGGCGCTGATGCCGGGCGACGCCTTGGGTGCGCCGGGCTTTATCCGCATCGGTTATATTTCGGACGACATCGCCACGCTGCGGCGCGGTGTGGAAGCGATTATCAGCTACGGCAACGCACGTTATCGGGCCCGTTAAGCACCCAGCATGGCCTTTCTTCTCTTCCAACTCAATAGCTTGCGCAGCCGCCTGATCCTGCTGGTGGCGCTGGCGATCGCCCCGATCGCGGTGATGACGCTGGTCAGCGGCGTGCGCGAACGCCAGCACGCGGTGCAGGTGGCGGAAGAGAACCTGCAGCGCCTGACCAACCTGGCCGCCGCCAACGAAGCGCAGTCGATCGAGGGCGCGCGCCAGATCCTGCGCGACCTGGCCAGCATTCCCGACCTGACCGGCGACCAGGCCCATTGCAGCCGCCTGCTGGCCAATATCCAGCAGCAGAACCCCGACTACGCCAACCTTGGCCTGATCCAGCTGAACGGCGACGTCACCTGCAGCGCCATCCCCTCGTCCGCGCCGGTCAACCTGGCCGACCGCTCGCACTTCCGCCGCGCCGTGCACCTGCGCCGCTTCGTGGCCGGCGGCTACGTGTTCGGCCGCGTGATCCAGAAGCACACCGTCAACCTCACCTACCCGCTGCTGGGCGACGGCGACCAGGTCAAGGCCGTGGTGTTCGCCGCGCTGGACCTGACCAAGCTGGATCGCTTCGTGGCCGACATCAAGCTGCCACCGGGATCGCTGCTGCTGACGTCCGACTCGGAAGGCAAGATCATTTCGCGCAAGCCCAATCCGGAGCAGTGGTTCGGCCAGATGGTGTGGCCGGAGATGCGCGCCGCCATGGCCGGCGAGCCGGGCAAGCCGGTGCTGCTGACCGGGCCCGATGGCATCGAGCGGCTGCACCGCTTTGCCCGCGTCGGCAACAACGGCCTGTCCGACTACACCGTCACCATCGGCATTCCGGCCGACGACATCACCGCCGCCGCCCGCCACGACCAGCTGCTCGACATGTCGGCGCTGGCCGTCACGCTGGTGCTGGCGCTGCTGGCGGCATGGTTTGTCGGCGATGTGCTGGTGCTGCGCCGGGTCAAGCGCCTGGCCACCACCGCCAACAGCATCGCCTCCGGCACGCTGGGCGCGCGCAGCGGCATCGTCTACGGCAACGAGGAAATCAGCGAACTGGCGCGGGCGCTGGACGCGATGGCCGAGGCCTTGCAGCAAAAGGAAGTCCAGCACCTGAAGGCGGAAACCCAGCTGCGCCTGGCCGACCAGCGCAAGGATGAATTCCTGGCGATGCTGGCGCACGAACTGCGCAACCCGCTGGCGCCGATCAGCGCCGGCGCGCAGCTGCTGCAAAGCGGCCACGCCACCGCGGCGGCGGTCGAACGCACGGCCGCCATCATCGTCCGCCAGGTGCACCACATGACGCGCCTGGTCGACGACCTGCTCGACGTTTCGCGCGTGACCCGCGGCCTGGTGACGGTGACGCGCGTGCCGCTCAACGTGGCCGACGTGGTGGCCGACGCCGTCGAGCAGGCGGAGCCGCTATTCAGGAACAAACACCAGCATTTCGAACTGTCGCTGCCCGAGGTGCCGCAGCAAGTCAACGGCGACCACAAACGGCTGGTGCAGGTGCTGGTCAATGTGCTCAACAACGCGGCCAAGTACACCCCGGTCGACGGCGTCATCAAGTTGTCGGTGCATGGCGGGGACGGCGTGGTGCGGCTGGTGGTCAACGATTCCGGCATCGGCATGGCGCCGGAGCTGCGCGCCCGCGTGTTCGAGTTGTTCGCCCAGGCAGACCGCAATCCCGACCGTTCGCAAGGCGGGCTGGGACTGGGCCTGGCGCTGGTCAAATCGCTGGTGGAGCTGCATGGCGGCAGCGTGTCCGCCGACAGCCCGGGCGAGCAGCAAGGCAGCACCTTCACCATCTCGCTGCCGGGTGGACCGGGCCAGCACGCGCCGGCGGCGTCCGGACCATTGGCGGCCGGCGGCGCCAGGCTGCGCGTGCTGGTGGTGGACGACAATATCGACGCCGCGCAAACGCTGCAACTGCTGCTCGATGCGTCCGGCCACGAAGTATTGGTCGCGCATACCGCGCTGGAGGCGCTGGAGATCGCCCAGCGCATGTCGCCGCAACTATGCCTGCTCGATATCGGCCTGCCCGACATCAGCGGCAACGAGCTGGCGCGCGGCCTGCGTGAACTGCCGCAAACCGCCAATGCCACGCTGGTGGCGGTGACCGGCTACGGCCGCCGCGAGGACCGCGACCTGGCCAGCGAGGCGGGCTTCGACCACTACTTCGTCAAGCCGGTCGATGTCGAAGCGCTGTTGGCGTTGATCGGCAAACTGTCGTCGGTTACTCCCAAGCCTTAGCGATACGTTCCAGTTCTCCGCTTTTTTCCAGCGTCTGCAAGGCCGTTCGCAGACGATCGACCAAGACCGGATCGACGTGCTTGCCCAAGACGAAGTACAGCGGGCTGATGGCCATGACGGTCGGCAGGATCTTGAATTTCTCGGCCAGGCCCGAACGGTCCAGCACCGCCTGCAAGCCCGGCATCCGATGGAAGAAGAAGCGGCCCCGGTGGGCCAGCAGCTTTTGCAGGTTGAGTTTCGGGTCCGAGGCGCCGGCGTCGATCTGCGCCACCCCGGCCGATTCCAGCACCGTCACACCGGCGAAGCCGCGATTGGCCAGCACCACGTTGTCCGGGGCCAGCTTGCGCAGGTCGTCCCAGTTGGCGATCACCGCCGCGTCGTCGTTGCGCGCGATCAGGTGATAGCGGATCGAGAACAGCGGCGGGCCGACAAACACGTATTTCTTGTCCCGTTCGGGCGAATGCGAGAGGCCGCAGGAGGCATCCAGCACGCCGCGGTCCATGCCGGAGTAAATGCGAGGCAATGGCTGCCAAGCCTGGTCGCCGGTGAATTTCAAGTCGGAATCGAGCTTTTCGACGGCGCGCATGATGTCGATGCAGATGCCGACCACGCGCCCGCCTGTCGCGCTGGCGCTCTGGAACTTGGGTTCGGTGCCCTGCTGCGCCGAAGTACGGATCTCGGTCGCGGCGACACTTGCCCCGACCGTCGACAGCAAGGACAGCATCGCACTCAGTACAACAACCCTGGTTGGCACACGTAGCATCAGCCCATTGTAGCGCGAGCTTACCGCGCCGTCACCAATTGCCGACGACGCGCAAGCCTGGCTCAGAACTGGATGGTTTTCAGCCGTTTGGTTTTGCCGTAGTGTTCATCGAAGCCATACACTTCGATGCGCACCCTTCCGCTGGCGTGCACCTTGACCAGCGCCCATGCGTAGCTCCGGTCCTGCGGATTGCGGCTATCTCCGGCCTTGGCGCTGAACGGCGAGCCGCCGGAGCCCACCATCACCTGCCAGGCCTTGCCGCCACCGGCGCGTGCCGGCTGCTGCGCGTTGAAGATGTGCTGGTGGCCGCAGAAATAGGCGCCGCCGTATTCTTCCATCACCTGCCAGAAGGCCTTGGCATTGTCCGGATAGATGTCCATGCCGTCCGCCTCCACGCCGTCCTTGAAGTAGTAGGTGTAGGCCGGCTTGTGGCCGAACACGAAGAAGCGTTTGGCGCCGCGCGCCCTGGCCTGGCGGAAGTCCTCCGCCAGCCAGTGCGCCGGGCCGTGGCCGTCGTTGCCAACCGGGTCGGTGTCGATCACGGCGAAGTGGCTGCCGCCGGCGTCGAAGGAAAACGTCAATTGCGACTGGCTGGTCCGGTTGCCATCCGGCCCGCCCACCGGCGGCGCGTTGTTCGCGTCGAAGGCGCTGGCCTCGATGCCGGTGACGGCCTTCCAACGGGCGGTATCCAGTATCAGGTCGCCCATGCTTTCGCGCCACAGCTCCTCGTTTTCAAGACGCGCGATCTTGGTGGTCTTGCCGGCGGCGTCCTTGTCCTTGAACTGTATTTCATGGTTACCGGTCACCGGCACCACGTAGGTGCCGCTTTCCATCAGGCCCGCCGTCATGCCGCGCCAGTAGGCGTATTGGCGGGCGATCGCGGACTTGTCGGCGGTGTAGCCCATGATCATGTCGCCGTTGAAGAACAGGGCCTTCGGCCGGGCCGCCTGGATCTCGCGCAGGATGCGCGACAAGGCGCGGGTGTTTTGCAGGTAGACCCCGTCCTGCGCCGTTTCGGCGCTGGCCGGGTCGGCGCGCGAGTCGCCCACGGTGGCGAACGACATCACCACCGGATCGGCCGCCGCCAGCACAGCGCCCTGCCACTGCCCCAGCACCAGCGCCGCGCAACACAGCATGGTGGATGTGCGCATGCGGGCCACCTTAGAAGTCAGCATTGAGCGACACCGTCCAGCTACGCTCAGGCACAAAAGTGTACTGATCAAACGCCGCGCCTTTGCTGTTCGCGCTGATCGACGTCGCATCCTGCTTGTTGAAGACGTTGTTGACGCCAACCTGCACCTTGAGCATCTTGACGACGCCGCCCACGCGCCAGCGGTAGCCGGCGGTGAAGTCGGTCAACGTGTAGGCGCCGATCTGGTAGGCGGCCGGTTCGCCGTCCTTGGCATACTGGCTGCCGTTGGTCTTGGCGATCAGCGAGCCATACAGGCCATGGTCCTTGTACAGCAGGCCCAGTGCGGCCGTGGACTTGGGCACCTTGGCGATTTGCAGGCCGGTGTCCTTGGCTTCGGCCTTGTTGACCGAACCGTTGGCATGCAGCGAGAAACCGCTGCCGACATAATAAGTCGCCGCGCCTTCGATGCCCTTGTAGACCACGCCGCCCTGGTTGTAGTACACCAGGTCGTTGCCGCTGCCGGTCGAGGCGATCTTGTTGTTGAAATCGATGTAGTAGATGTCCGCATCGAAGGTCAGGTTGCCCGACTGGTGCACGGTGCCCAGCTGGTAGTTGGTGGAGGTCTGCGGCTTGGGCGTGCTCAGGTTCGGGTTATTCACGTAGAACATCGACAGGTCCGGCACCAGGAAGCCGCGCGCCACCTGGGCATAGGCCGACCATTGCTTGTTGACGGCGTGGTTCGCGGTCAGGAACGGCAAGGTGGTGTTGTACGTCTGGTCGGCCGTGGTCGGAATGCGCGTGCCCTGGTTGACCACCGCATCCAGCGAGCGCTTGAAGTTGACGTACTTGAGGCCCGGCGTCACGGTCCATTGCGGCGCCACCGCCCATTCGAATTCAACGAAGGGCTGATACTGCTTCCACGACGAGTTCTGGTTGTAGGCCACGTCTTTCGGCGCGGTCGCTTCCTTCGGGTTCGGTACGTTCAGCGTCCAATCCAGGTCGAAGGTGTGGCGTTCGGTGTCCGAGCTCTCCAGCCAGACGCCGGCGCGCAGCAAGCCCGCCTGCAGCTGCTTGGTCAGCTTGAAGATGTCGCCGTTGACGCGATAGGAATTGAGCTTGTTATAGCCAGGGACGTTCTTGTTGCCGGCCGCGCCGGACTTGGTGCCATTGGCGGTGGCGCCGCTGGCGTCCTGGCCGGAGAAGGTGTTGTTGTCGTAGGCGTAGGTGTAGAGCGTGTTGTCGATCGCCCAGCCGCCGTCCAGATTCGATTGCAGGCGGATGTATTCGAAGTCGGTGCGCTTGTCGTTGTAGTTGTAGCCGTAGTAGTTCTGGCTGGTCTTGTCGTTGTTGAGCGAGTAGTTTTTACCGTACAGCGCAACCTGGGCCAGCGTGACGCCAGCCTTGTCCGGCACATAGCTGTGGATCTTGTTGTAGGTCGAGAACACCGTCAGCATGGTTTCCTTGCCCAGCGGTTTCTGGAACTTGAACTGGTAGTTGTCTTCCTTGACGCCGCTGTAGGTCTGGTAGCCGTCGCTGGTCAGGCGCGAGGCGTTGAACATCATGCGCGCATCGCCGAACTGCTCCAGCTGGCCGGAGTCGATCTCCGCGCCGAGGATTTTGGTGTTCCAGGAGCCGTAGGTGGCGTAAGGCGAAAAACGGAAGTCAGTCGCCAGCTCTTTCGAAAACAGGTTGATCGAACCGCCGAAGGTGGCCTGTCCCAGATTGCTGGCGTTGCCGGGGCCGCGCTCGATCACCATGCCGCCGATGATGCGGGCCGGGAAGTAGGAGGTCGAATGGTGGGTCGGATTGTTGGTGTCGCCGAACGGGATGCCGTCGTAGGTGATGTTGTATTCACCGTCCTGGAAGCCGCGCAGCGTGACCTTCGATTCGCCCAAGCCAGGGCCATTGGACGACAGGCCCGAGCCGACGCTCGGCGCGATGCGCGCCACGGCGTTGAAGTCCGCCAGCGGCGTCACCGCCTGCTCGATGAAGGTCGCGGTGATGATGGACTGCGGCTGGGTCGCCTTCAACGAAGCCTGCACCGGCGCGCGGTTGGCGGCATTGGAGCCGGTGATCACCACGCGGCTTTTGATCGCGTCCGAATCCAGCGCAGTATTCGATACCGGCACATCCTCGATGGCCGGTGCTGCGGTTTGCGCCTGCACGCCGCCGGACATCAGGGCCAACGCGGCCAGAACATGCGCGGACATCGTCGACAAGATCAAGTGCGGCTTCGGATTCTTCATATATCTTTCCAGTTTGCGGGGGTGAAAACCGGAAAGTCTAAGAATGAATTATGACAACATCATGAACACCGCGCCGTGATCGGCATCGAGCACCGCTTCGCCGAGACGGCGATCATCCCGTCGACCTGGCGGGCGAGAGCAACGGCCCCGCTAGCTTGGCCGTCTGGTCGAGATCAAGGCCGCTCATTTGCAACGCGATGGCGAGCGCCGTGTCGGCCGTGGCCAGGTGAGCGTGAAACCACGGCAGCACCAGACCTACAGCCGCCCTGCCGCTTTTGATCTCCCCCGCTTCCAGCTGATGCAAAGTGGCCAGCACACGGGCGTGCTGCTCGCGATGGCTGCGCAGCGCCGGGTAGTCGATCGCGTCCATCAGCGCTTCCTCATGGCGGAAATCATCTTCCAGGCATTCGATCAGTTGCGCCAGGCCGGCGGCGAAGTCCGCGTCCTTGCAGTGTGTCAGTAATTTGATCTGCTCCGCCAGCGCCTCGTGCGCTTCGTCGAACAGCGGTATGCCCAGCGCCATGTCCGGGGTCCAACCGATATCGTCCATAATGTCCTCGTGGTCTGTCGGGCCGGCGCACACTGCGCCGCTGACAAAGACTATGGGCGTGCGGCCCGACTAAATCCATGATCCAGATCAAATTAAACCAAGCGGAGACCGGTGGCTGGCCAGCCATTGCTGCAACTGCCCGGCCGGCACCGGCTGGCTGAACAAAAAACCCTGGTAGCGATGGCAGCCCAACTGTTCCAGCAAGCGGCGCTGTTCGAGACTTTCCACGCCTTCCGCGATGACGTCCAGGCCCAGGCTGCGCGACATGGCGATGATGGTCGTCACGATGGCCTGGTCGTTGCTGTTGCAGGCCAGTTCGTTGACGAAGGAGCGGTCGATCTTCAGCTGGCTCAGCGGCAAGCGCCGCAGATATTGCAGCGAAGAGTAGCCGGTGCCGAAATCGTCCAGCGAGAAGTGCACGCCGATCTTGCGCAGCCGCTCCATGGTGCCGATGATCTGCTCGATATTTTCCAGCAGCAAACCCTCGGTCAGCTCCAGCTTCAGGCGCGACGGGTCGAAGCCGTGGCGCCGTATCAGGTCTTGCACCCGCTCGAAAAAATCCGGTTGGTGGATCTGCGCCGCGCTGATGTTCACCGCCATCACCAGCTGCGCCATGTGCGGCTGGTCTTGCCACTGCCGCAGCTGGGCGCAGGCCGTTTCCATCACCCACTGGCCGATCGGCAGGATCAGGCTGGCCTCTTCCGCCAGCGGAATGAAGCGGGCCGGCGACATGAAGCTGCCGTCCGGCTGCGGCCAACGTATCAGCGCTTCCGCGCCGACCGCCTGTCCCTGCTCGTCGACCTGGGGCTGGTAGTACAGTTCGAAGCGCTGCTCAGTGATCGCCCGCCGCAACGCTTCCTCCAGCCGGGCCCGGGTGCTGATCTTGTCCTGCATTTTCTGGTCGAAGAAGCGCATGCCGTTGCGGCCCGCCTGCTTGGCCTGATACATGGCGATGTCGGCCTGCATCAGCAATTCCTCCGGATGGGCCGGCCAGCCGTCATGGAACAAGGTCGTGCCCATGCTCGGCGTGCTGTGGCACAGGTGGCGATCGAGCATGTAAGGACGATTCAGCTCGGCCAGGATCTTCGACCCGAGCTGCTCGGCCTGGGCCGCCGCCGCCGGTTCGGTGCAGCCCAGGCCCTCCAGCAGCACGACGAATTCATCGCCGCCCAGGCGGGCCACCGTGTCGCCTTGCCGCAGGCATTCCTGCAAGCGGTCGGCGACCTGTTGCAGCAGCAGGTCGCCGACGCTGTGGCCCAGCGTATCGTTGAGCGTCTTGAAGTTGTCGAGGTCGATGAACATCAGCGCGCCGTAACGATCGTGCAGCTTGCTGGCATCGAGCACCTGGCGCAAGCGCTCCAGCAGCATGCGGCGGTTGGGCAGGCGGGTGAGCGGATCGTAGAACGCCAGGCTGCGGATCTCGTCGCTGGCCGCCTTGCTCAAGGTGACGTCGGTCAGCGCCGCGACGTAGTTGCAGATGCTGCCACTATCGTCGCGCACCGAGGTGATGCTCAGATATTCGGGATAGACCTCGCCGTTCTTGCGGCGGTTCCAGATTTCGCCGGACCAGCTGCCACGCTCGCCGATCTCGGCCCACATCGCCCGGTAGAATTCGGCGTCGTGGCGGCCGGAGCTGAGCATGCGCGGAGTGTGCCCCACCGCCTCCTCCATCGGATAGCCGGTGATGCGGGTGAAGGCCCGGTTGACCTTGAGGATGATGCCGTTGCTGTCGGTGACCATCATGCCCTCGTTCGATTCGAAGGCGGTGGCGGCGATCCGCAGGCTGGCCTCGGCCAGGTGGCGCTCGGTGATGTCTTCGTGGGTCACTACCGCCCCCTGCCAGCCGTAGCTCATCGGCGACACCGTCATGCGGAACCAGCGCCGCGCAGTCGGGGTATGGCAGGGATATTCCATCTGGAATCGGCCGCTTTGTCCGGCCAGCACCGCCTTGATGCCGGCCTCTGCCTCGGCTGCGCCTTCGCTTCCCCGCCCCACCGCGTCACGGCACAACTCAAGGTAATTGCTGCCGATGTCGGTGTACAAGGCGGGCTGCCCCGGCTGGCGGCGCGTGGCGGAAGCCTGGCGCCAGGCGGCGTTGACGGCCAGGATGGTGCCATCCGCCCCCACCACGGCAAGCTGTTCGCGCAAGGCGTCAAGCACGGCGCAGGCAAAGCTGTGGCAAGCCCCGGCGGCCGCGGCGCGCAGCGGTGGCGCAGGTCCCTGCTGGACGGTCGTTGCGGGGCAGGAAAAGTCGCACGACGCGCCGCCCAAGGACGGTGAATGCAGCAATGGCTGGTGATTGGTCATGGCAATGCCTCGCTGAGAGCTGATTTCCACAAGGATACTGATTCAAATCAATAAAAGATTTGACTGAGATCAAGTTTCCGACATCAAGGAAAGTCGTACGGCGCCGCGAGCGAATGGCCAATGACAAACCACACCAAGGCCGTCATATTGATCGGAATAGCGCAAAATTTGACTGGATTGGTTACTCACGTATGTGCTTAGCCCTCTATAATTTCATCACTGCCTTCCACTTTTATAGAAGAACTTCCAGCCATGAAATTGACCAGCATCAGCTTTTCCAACAACCAGCCCATCCCCGGCGAGTTCGCCTTCGCCGTGATCGCTCCGGACACCCACATCACCCTCTCCAGCAACCGCAATCCGCAGCTGGCGTGGGACGAGGTGCCGGCCGGCACGCAGTCGTTCGTGCTGATCTGCCACGATCCGGACGTGCCGAGCCGAGGCGACGACGTGAACCAGGAAGGCCGTGAAGTGCCGGCCAGCCTGCCGCGCGTCGACTTCTTCCACTGGCTGCTGCTGGACATCCCGGGCGCCACGCGCGCCATCGCCGCCGGCAGCCACAGCGACGGCGTCACGCCGCACGGCAAGACCGGTCCCGAAGCAGCCGGCGGCATGAAGCACGGTATCAACGACTACAGCAACTGGTTCGCCGGCGACGCCCAGATGAGCGGCAATTACTACGGCTATGACGGTCCTTGCCCACCGTGGAACGACGCCTTGCTGCATCACTACGTCTTCACGCTGTACGCGCTCGACATCCCGGCCTTGCCGCAAGACCAGGCGCTGGACGGCCTAGCCATCCGCAGCGCGATCGCCGGCCATGTGCTGGCCGAAGCCACCCTCACCGGCACCTACACGCTCAATCCCAAGCTGCTCTGACGATGGACAACGGCCAGTGGACACTGCCCTCCGGCATGCCGATCGCGCGGCGCGGCCTGTGCATGCTGGCGCAGCCGTCCCTGCGGCAGCCGCAGCGCGCCAGTGGTTTTCGCTTCATGGAGGCGACCATCTTGCTGGTCAAGTCGGGCAGCCTGAGCCTGGACACCGGCGAGGCGCAAGCGTTGCTGGAAGGACCATCCGCATTGATGGCGGTGGCCCGGAACGTCTGCGCGGACCTGGTCAAGCTGCCCGGCGGCGATGAGTCAAGGTTTCGTTCGCTGCTGCTCGCCATTGCGCCGGAAGTGCTGCGCGAATTTTACAAGCGCTATGACCAGGAAGAGTTGTCCCCTGCCCCCGTAGCCGCATGGCGCGCAACGCCCCTCGATGACGATCTGGCGGACAGTTTGGAGCACTGCATCCGTAGTGTGGACGCCGGCGTCAGCCAGCGGGTGCTGATGCATCGGCTGGTCGGACTGCTGCTCGCGCTGGCGGACCGTGGCATCGTGTTTGCGCGCCCCGCCAGCCAGAACGTCGGCGATCTGCTGACCAGCCTGCTGAGCGACGCTCCCGGCCAGCAGTGGACCGCCGCCAAGGCCGGCCGCGAATTGGCGATGAGCGAGGCCACCCTCAGGCGGCGCCTGGCGGCCCAGCATCTGCGCTTTGAAACCCTGCTGCTGGAGGTGCGCATGCATCACGCCATGGGCCTGCTACAGACCACGGGATGGAGCATCCCGCTGGTCGCCGAGGCGTGCGGCTACCAGGCGCACGCGCGCTTCTCCTTGCGTTTCCGCGAGCGCTTCGGCTGCCCGCCCTCCCATGTGCGCTGAGGATCACTTGCCTTCCGGCGGCTCCCACAATTCGACCTTGTTGCCGTCGGGGTCGATGACCCAACCGAACTTGCCGTACTCCGATTCATCAACCTTGTCCTCGACCCGGCAGCCTTCGGCACGCAGCGCGGCCAACAGGCCATGCAGGTCGGCGACCCGATAGTTGATCATGAAACTGGCCGTGCTTGGGGCGAAGTAGTCGGTGTCGGCCTTGAAAGCATTCCACGCAGTGGTACCGGTGCCGCTCGGATTATCCGGGCCGGACCAGCGGAATGCCACGCCGCCCCATTGGCTGACCTCCAGGCCGAGATGGACCCGATACCACTCGGTCAGCGCCTTGGGGTCGGGAGATTTGAAGAACACACCGCCTATGCCAGTGACACGTTTCATGCAGGGCTCCTAAGGTAAACGAGAGTTTAATTTGTCTTCGCTGTAGCATTTTAACGTATCTCTCCGATGCAAATCAGCGGCGCAGGAACGCCCTCAGGACGCCGGAAAATCAGATCCTCGGACAGTCGCTTGTGAAAATAGTGTAATTCGCATAATATTGATATAGATCAACAAAGATCGAGCCGTGGTGCCAGTGCAACAGCGTGGGAAGGATACCGTTACGCACCGGGGCCGCCCACACCACAATTCCTGTCCCAATCACATGTTTATCGAATACGAAGATCTCGACAACAATCTTAACCTGCCGGGATTGGAACTGTACCGCTGCCGCTACCGAGCCGACCAATACACGCCGGACCTGTTCGCGCATTTCCGGCTCGCCCAGCCACCCGGCCTGCAAAGCTGGGCGGTAAAGCGCCAGGCGGAGTTCCTGGCCGGACGCTACTGCGCCGCCCGCGCCTTGGCCCGCGCCGGCCAGGCGGGACACCAGGTCGCTGTGGGGCCGAACCGCGAGCCGCTATGGCCACCAGGCTGGCGTGGTGCGATCACCCATACGCAGCAACATGCCCTCGCCGCGGTGGCCGCGTCGGTAGAAGGGGTGGGCATCGATCTGGAAGCGATGATGGACACCCGTCAAGCCGCCGAGTTCGCCCCCTTGATCCTCAACGCGTCGGAACTGGCGCTGGGCAGGGCCGCGGGGCTGGACTTGCCCCCCCTGGTATCGCTGTGTTTCTCGCTCAAGGAAAGCATTTTCAAGGCCCTGTATCCGCAGGTAGGCCGCTACTTCGGCTTCGAGGCCGCCGAACTGGTCAGCCTGGACCCTGCTGCGGGGAGCTGGAGCGCGCGCCTGACTGCACCACTGACGGCACGCCTGCCCGCAGGCTTTCCACTGTCGGGCCGTCTGCAACTGAACGCGACAAGCGTATTGACCGGCGTAGTGCTGGCACAGCAATAACAGCGGGCCGTATCCACCCGCCTCATCCGGCTGATGCCGTTCTGAATTCCGCCTCCCCGCCGCCCCTCGCCGCACAGTCACTATCGATCAGGAACCTAGTACCTACCTATCAGTTCCCAGGTCATTTCCTATCTTGTTTACTAGTTCCTCGGCCTAGTCGCTTCGCATAAAGTAACCACATCGCATAACCCTTTTAACCGATAGACGACTCAGGAGATAGACATGGCTTCAATGATCCAAATAGGCGCACGTGACAGCTTCAAACCAATCGACCTGCGCAGCATCTACCAGTTGCGCGCCAAGGTGTTTCAAGGCCGGCTGGGCTGGGAAGTGGCGGTGTTGGGCGGCATGGAAGTGGATGGCTACGACGCACTCGATCCCTACTACATGATGATACGCGACGACACCCAGCGCTTCTGCGGCTGCTGGCGTTTGCTGCCGACCACCGGCCCCTACATGCTCAAGGACACCTTCCCGGAACTGCTGCATGGCAAACAGGCGCCCGAGGACGGACAGGTATGGGAACTGAGCCGCTTCGCCATCGAGAGTGGCCGCGACAGCAGCTTCGGCTTCGCCGAACATGCGATGAACGCGATGCGCGAAGTGGTGCGTTTCGCCGATGACAACGGCATCGTGAAATACGTGACGGTCACCACCACCGCGATCGAACGCCTGCTGCGCCACGCCGGCATCGAGATGACGCGCTTCGGCCCGCCGATCCGGGTCGGCATCGAGGACGCAGTGGCGCTGGAAATCCACCTGGGCCAGAAGACCCATGCCGCGCTGTTCGATACATTCCACTAGGCGCTCGCCAGTATCGTCACACCGGAGGGAGAGAGTATGAGCATCATGCCATTTTACAAAAAAGCAGTGTTCCGCATCACGCCGCGTGATACGGCCCTGATCCGCGACCTGCGCTACATCCTGGGCGAAAACCAGACCCAGTTCTGGCAACGCTTCGGCGTCAGCCAGTCCTGCGGCAGCCGCTTCGAGCGCGGCGGCACGATACCGTTCCCGGTATTGATGCTGACCCGCTTGCATCTGCTGGAAATCATCAGCGATGATGATCTGGAGCGCGTCAATTCGCCCAACTTTGAAAGCGAGGTCGATGTGACGCCGGCGCCGCAGGAACGGTCCGGTCCGCCCCAGACAGCACTGCCGCGCTAACATCAATCTGTCTTGAGTGCAAGCCCCTCCGCCAGCGGCCAGCCGGCGGCGGAGGCGTGCCTGACAGCAAAATGACAAAACTTCAATTATAATTTCTTGACAATTTATGCCGCGTGCACAAGTTGGCAACAAATTAGCACCATTTCAACGCCATGCATGCCCAGCCATGAATACCGCGCCCTACGCCGTAGCACTCAGCGGCGCTCACAGCCAGCAATGCCCAACACGCTCAGTAAGGAACTTATGGACGATAACTTGTCAACCAGCGGCGAAAGCGTCACCAAAGGTCTGGCCAACTTTGCGCCCATCATGGAGGCCTGCTCCAGCGCGGAAGCGATGTCACATGTTGAGCGGGCCGTGCGGGCCCTGGGTTTCGAACGCTTGCTGTTCGCCGTGACCGCCCAGACCAGCAACGGCAGCAAGGACCTGTATTTGCATAGCACCTACCCGCAAGCCTGGCGCGAACACTACGAAAAAAACAATCTGCGGGCCAACGATCCGACCGTGGTGCACTGCTTCAAGTCGATGTCGCCGTTCGTCTGGAAGCCGGAATCGTTCCACACCTCGGCCCAGCAAGGCATGCTGGAGGAAGCCACCGCGTTCGGCCTGCATTCCGGCGTGACCCTGCCCATCCATGGCCTGAACGGCGAGGTCGGCATGCTCACCTGCGTGCGCGACGACAGCTCCGCCGCTTCCTTCCAGCGCGACCTGAGCCAGACGCTGGGCGAACTGTGCCTGCTGCGCGACGTGGCGGTCGACGCCATCATCTCCCACATCGCGCCCAAGGTCGAGGAGGAGGCGCCGGTGCTGACGGTACGCGAACTCGACTGCCTGCGCTGGATCGCGGCCGGCAAGACCACCTGGGAGATCGGCCGCATCCTGAGCATCTCCGAGGCCGGCGTCAACTTCCATATCTGCAACCTGCGTACCAAGTTCGGTGTCAACCGCCGCAGCGACGTCGTCATCAAGGCGATCCGGCTGGGCCTGATCGCCTTGCCATGAGGCGCCGGCCGGCGCCGCGCCGCGATCAGGCCGGACCCTTGGCGCGCAGTGTGGCGTGGGCCGCCGCGATCCGTCCGGCCACCTCGGCCGTATTGATCAGCACCGCCATATTGGCCTTGGCCGAGCGCCCGTCCGTGACCCGGTCCACCGCCCGCATCAAATGCTTGGTCAGCGCGTTGCCGCGGATGCCATCCTGCTCGGCGGCCAGCACGGCCCGGGCGATGACCGCCTCGATCGCCGCGCCGTCGATGGCGTCCTCCTCCCGGGTGGGGCTGGTGATCAGCAGCGAGCTGTGGTTGCCCAGCGCCCAATGCATGGCGACGGCGCGGGCGATCTGCTCCGGCGCATCCAGGCGGTGCGGGCTGGCGTGGCCGCTGGAGCGGCAATAGAAGGCCGGGAAGTCATCGAACTGGTAGGACACCACCGGCACGCAATGGGTTTCCAGGAATTCCAGCGTCAGGCCCAGGTCGAGAATGTTCTTGGCGCCGGCGCACACCACCGCCACCTTGGAGCGGGTGAACTGGATCAGATCGGACGAGATATCCATGCTCTGCGCGGCCCCGCGGTGCACCCCGCCGATGCCGGCCGATGCGAAATAGGCGATGCCGGCCAGCTCCGCCGCCACCAGAGACGAGGCCACCGTGGTCGCGCCCATGCCGCCCTGCGCCAACACGAAGGGCAGATCGCGGCTGCTGACCTTGGGGATGCCCGGGGTCTGCGCGAAGCGGTCGATGCTGGCCTCGCTCATGCCGATCAGGATGCGGCCGTCCTCGATGCCGATGGTGGCCGGCACCGCGCCGCCGCGCCGCACCGCCGCCTCCACCCGGCGCGAGGTGGCCACATTGTCCGGATAATCCAGGCCATGGGTGATCACGTTCGATTCCAGCGCCACCACCGCCTGGCCGGTGGCCAGGGCCTCGGCCACCTCGTCGGCGAACACCAGTTCGATGCCGTGCGGCGCGCCGTTCGATCGGGCTTGGAGAGTCTTGTTTGCTGCGTTCATAGTAGTCCTTGTGTAGGGTAAGTTGAGTAGTCAGTACTTCGGGGTCTTGCACAACAATTCCTTGCGCAGCTCCAGCTCCGGGTGATACACCCGCTGGCGCCACTCCTCCGGCGCGACCGGCTCCAGGGCGATGGAGACGGCGCCGTCCGGGCAAGCAAAAGTCTTTTGCACGATGCTGCTCAGCGCCTGAACCAGTTCGTCCTTCTGGGCCGCGCTCAGCTCGACCCGGAAGTGTTTGATGTTGATGTGCGGCATATTTACGCTCCTTAACCGGCGGCCAGTTCCGAGGCGTCCTCCGCCACTTTGCGGCCCGGCGCGACGCCGAGCCGGGCATGGATCACGGACACCAGCTCCTCGATGCCGGGCAGCTTGAGCATGCTGTAGTGGTCCGCTTCCAGGTTGATCACGTCCGGCTCGACTTCCGAGTAGCCGGCGCTGTTCTCGATGAACGAATAGTCGTCGCCGTCGGCCTTGAAGATGGTCAGCGGCGCGCGGATGCTGCGCTCGGCCAGCTCGTGGAAGGTGTACTTGAACTCGTAGGTCTGGCAGACGATGTCGATGATGCGTTCGACCAGGTCCTGGTCCAGGCTGCGTATCCGGCCGCAAATGAAGGCCGCGAAGCTGTGCTTATCCTTGGCCACCTTCAGGCATTCGGCCAGGCCCGGTCCGCTGATGCTGTGGGTGAACACCGAATACAGGATGGTGACGAAGGCCGGATTGTCGTAGCTGGGCGCGTTGCCATGCTCGGCCGCGTCCTCGGCGCGCAGCTTGGGCGAGCCCGGCGCGATCAGATACAGGTCATCGACCACCTCGCCGGCCTGCTCCAGCTGGTAGGCCACCTCGAACGCGACCCGCGCGCCGAAGGAATAGCCCCACAGGGTGTAGGGTCCGTGCGGCTGCACCCGCTTGATGGCCAGGATGTCCTCCTGCGCCATCCTGGCGATGCTGGCATAGGCCACCTCGTCCCGATTGATGCCGTGCGCCTGCACCCCATAGAACGGATGGTCGCTGTCGACCTGCTGCGCCAGCAGCCGCAGATTCATCGGGTAGCCGCCCAGGCCCGGCCAGCAATAGATGGCCTTGCGCTGGCCGCCCTTGGCCAGCAGCACCAGGCGCGACAGCGAATCGGCCTGCCCCGCGTCGACCTTGGCGGCCAGCTTCTCGATGGTGGTGGCCTCGAACAGCAGCTGCAGCGGCAGTGACGAACCGAAGGCCTTGTTGATGTGGTTGATCAGGCGCACCGCGATCAGCGAATTGCCGCCCGATTCGAAGAAGTCGTCATGCACCGAGACCGCGTCCCACTTCATGGCCTTTCTCCAGATCTCGCCGATGCGCAGCTCGGTCGGCGTGCGCGGCGCCACGAAGGGCCGGTCGCTGGCCTCGGCGTTGGCCTGCTTGGACGCGGCCAGGGCCTTGTGGTCGATCTTGCCGTTGGCCGTCTGTGGCAGGCGGTCCATCACGATGATCTTGTTCGGCATCATGTAGTTCGGCAGCAGCTTCAACAAATCCTCCTTGATGATCTCGGCCGGCCCCTTCATGTGGATGGCGTCCTCCTTCATGCCCTCGCTGGCGATCTGCTCCTCGCTGACGCGCCCGCCCAGGGCGAAGTAGAACGGTCCCGGAACCTCGCCCCGCTGCGCCAGGATGGCTGCCATCTGCTTGGCCGACGGCAGGTCGTTGCCGGTCTTCGAGCTGTAGCCGGACGACATGAAGCCCAGCTGGCAGCCATTCATCTGCAAGTGCTGCAGCTTGCGCCCGAGCGCGATGAAGTGCATCCAGTCGCGCTCATCCCGGCTGATCAGCGACACGCCGAAGCTGGAACGCTCGTACACCTGCTGGTTGATCGCGATCACATGCTTCTTCTGGATCAGCTGATCGGACACCGCTTCGAAGTCGCCGTCGCGGTAGCGATATTGCCCTCCCGCCAGTCCGGCCACCTTGTCGCCATGCGCCTGGAGGTAGATGTCCATGGCCTGCTCCGGCCGCGCACCCTGCTGCGCCGCCGACACCAGTTCAAAGGTGCCGAGATAGTAGTCCTCGTCCGCGCACGCCAGCTGCGCCTTCACCTCGGGCAGGAAGGCGCCGCCGTCAATGGCCAGCTGGTGCGCCGGCAGGATCTCGTCGAACAGCCCCAGCATGTGGCCGGCTTCCATCTCCAGCACTTCGAGGATGTTGTTCTTGTAGACCGGCTCGATGGCGCTCTTCTTGCCGACGAAGTGGAGCTTGATGCTGCCGCCGGACTCGCCCGCCAGTTCGCTGATCAGCACCAGCTGGTGGTGGACCGGGTGGTAGTAATAGACGCCGTGGCGCAGGCCGCCGATGCCGCCCAGCTCGAAATACATCTGGGTTGCGTACAGCGCGCCGGGCGAGGCATAGCCGTATTTGGGCAGCAGGCGTTCGCCGCTGGCGAACTGGCCGAAGTTGCGCACGATCTCGCCGAATTCGGCGTACCCCAGGCTGGCCGGGCTGCGCGCGGCGCTGGGCGCCCGCGGGGCGGCAAGCAGTTGCGCCAGCTCGTCGCGGTTGACCGGGCCGCCATCGAAGTAGCGATAGGTTTTGCGGGCGAACACGCGCCGGCGCTGCGCCGCGCTGGCGTTCTTACCTGGCAGCTCGACGGTGACGCGCGCGGCCAGGTCGGCGGCGTCGCGGCAGCCGACGTTGGACAGCTGGGCCTTGACCTGCAACTTGCTGTTCTTGGACTGGTGGTGCGCACCGTGGTTGCCCTGGTCCATCAAGGCGGCCTCGCGCGGATTGAGCTCGATGCAGGCGATCAGATTCTGGAAGCCGGTGCGGCTGTCGTTCTTGATCAGCAAGGCGGCGTTCTTGACCCAGTCGTGGTCCTCGATCGCCAGCCGGATCTCGTCCAGCTCGACGCGGAAGCCGCGCAGCTTGACCTGGTTGTCGGCGCGGCCGGAGAACTGCACCGTGCCGTCGGGGTTCCAGAGGCCCAGGTCGCCGGTGCGATACAGCTTGTCGCCGCGGCCCTCGGGCGCCAGCGGATTATCGACGAAACGCTCCGCCGTCAGGTCGGGCCGGTGCAGATAGCCGCGCGCCAGTTGCGCGCCGCCGATATACAGCTCGCCGATCTCGCCCTGCTTCACCAGCGCCATATTGCCGTCCAGGATGTAGTACTGCGTGTCGCGCACCGGCGCGCCGATCGAAATCGCGTTCGGACCGGCGGCCACCGTGTCGCGCCGCACCTGGTAGGACGAGGAATTGATGGTGCACTCGGTCGGACCGTACAGGTTGATCAGCTCGCAATTGGACATGGTGTCCAGGCATTGCTGCGCCAGATGCTTGGACAGGATCTCGCCGCCGCTGAAGATCTGCGTCAGCGAGGTGCAATCCTGGAAGCGATCGCTGTCCAGCAGCGCCTGCAGCAGGGTCGGCACGCACTGCAGGGTGGTGACCTGCTGTTCCAGGATGGTGTCGAGCAGCGCCTCGGGATCGCGATAGATGCCGGGCGCGCCCACCACCACCGTGCTGCCGCAGGCCGGCGCCAGGATTTCCCACTGGGCGGCGTCAAAGCTCATCGGGGTTTTTTGCAGCACCACGCGTTGATGGTCCAGCCGATAGGCGTCCTGCAGCCAGCCCATCTGACTGACGATGCTGCGATGCTCGATCATCACCCCTTTCGGTTTGCCGGTGCTACCCGAGGTGTAGATGATGTAGGCCAGGTTGTGCGGACGCACAGGCTCATGTTGTTGCTGCGCGGCGTGCGCCACCGTGCGGCCATGGGCCACATGGTAGGCCAGCGCGTCCTCCATGGTGACGACACGGGTCCCTTCCGGCGCCAGGCGCGCCAGGCGTCCCTTCAACTCCTCCTGGGCGAACACAACATCGACGCGGGCATCCTCGAGCATGTAGCGCAGGCGCTCCTCGGGGTATTCCGGCGACAGCGGCAGGTAGGCGCCGCCCGCCAGCAGGATGCCCCATACGCCCGTCATCAGTTCCAGCGAAGGGTCGACGAAGATGCCGATGCAGGCGTCGCCGACCACGCCCAGGTGGCGCAAATAGGCCGCCAGGATGGCGCTGCTCTGCGCCAGTTCGCGGAAGCTCAGGCGCTGCTGGCCGCTGATCACGGCCGGATGATCCGGACGCGCGCGCACCTGCTCCCACAGCAGATCGGGCAGGCATTTGCCTTCGTCCAGTTTATTTACATTAATAACAGTATTCATATTCACCTCGTGCCAGTAATTTGTTAAAAATAATTAAATTTTCGGAATTAAATAAACATCAGATCGGATACGAATCAAAGGCAATATCCTTGCAAATCAATGCATTGGGATGCATTGGGATGCATCAATAAAATGCCGCGCGCCGCGCTGATTAATATTTGACTAACGGAATCCATTAAATCAAAAAATAACAATCAGCATCACTATCAATACTGTCAGGGTCGATGAATAAACATCTCGCATAATTTATTCAATATAAATAATTAAATAAAAACGCATAAATACCAATGAAACCGGCGGAGAGCAGAAGTGGGGAGGAAAAACAGGAGGCGTAAAATGCGCGGCGTCCGGGCGGACGCCGCGCGGTCAGGCGTTTATTGCACGGTCCAGCCGCCGCCCAGCGAGCGGATCAGGGCGACCGTCGACACATAACGATTGCCACGCAACTGCACCGCGTTGCGCTCCACGCTGGCCAGGTTGCGCTGCGCGTCGAGCAAGTCCAGATAGCTGGAACGCCCGGCCTGGTAGAGCTTTTGCGCCAGGTCGGCGGAGCGCCGCGCCGACAGCACGGCGGCGTCCAGCTGCTCGCCCTGCCCGGCCAGGATACGCAGGCCGGCCAGGTTGTCCTCGACCTCGGCGAACGCCGTCAGCACGCTCTGCCGATAGCTGGCCACCGACTCGTCCAGCGCCGCCTCGCTGCGGGCGATGTTGGCCTTGTTACGGCCGCCGTCGATCAGCGGCATCGACATCAGCGCCCCCACCACCCAGCTGCGGGCATCCCACTTGAACAGGCTGGCCAAGGTGTCGGACTCGCCGCCGCCGGCGCCGGTCAGCGCCAGCGCGGGGAACACGGCCGATCTGGCCAGGCCGATGCGGGCGTTGGCCGCCACCATCGCGCGCTGGGCGGCGGTGATGTCGGGCCGGCGTTCCAGCAGGGCCGACGGCAAGCCCGCCGGTATCGCCGGCACCGCGCCGCCTTCCTCCAAGGGCTGCACCGCGAAGGCGAAACTGGCGGCCGGCTTGCCCAGCAAGACCGCCAGCGCGTGTTCGGCGCCGACCCGCTGGCGCTGCAAGCCGATCGCCTCGGCGCGCGCCGTGGCCAGCTCGGTCTTGGCCCGGGCCAGGTCGAACTCGCCCAATTCGCCCAGGTCGAAACGGCGCTGGTTGACCTGCACGCTTTGCTCGCGCAGGCGCACCGTCCGCTCCAGCGTCGCCAGCTCGGCGTCGGTCGCGCGCAGCCTGAAATAAGTCTGGGCCACGTCCGCCTGCAAGGCCAGCAGCACCGAGCGATAGTTCGCCTCGCTGGCCGCCGCGTCGGCCTGCGCCGCGCCGACGCTGGCGGCGACCCGCCCGAACAGGTCGACCTCGTAGCTGGCGGCCAGTTTGCCCTGCCAGGTGTTGCCCACGCCAACCGCCGCGCCGGGCGGCAGGCCCAGCGCATGGTTGGCGGCCCGGCCGCGCTGTGCGCCCAGCTGGGCGTCCAGTTGCACGCCGCGGTCCGCCTCGGCCACGCCGGCCAGGGCGCGGGCCTGCCTGACCCGGGCCGCCGCCACCGCCAGGTTGGCGTTGGCGGCGCTGGCGTCGTCGATCAGGCCATTCAGCACCGTGTCGTTGAAGGCCAGCCACCATAGCCCGCGGGCCCGGGCCTCGGCCGGCCGCGCCGGTTGCCAGCGGCTGCCGTCGGCGGCGCGCTCCGGCGTCTGCGCTTCCTTGAAGCCGGCCGGCAGGTCCAGCACCGGCGCGCTCAGTTGCGGCGCGGCGCAGGCGCTGAGCAGCATGGCCGCCAACAGTGGAACGCTGTGTTGTATGCGGCGCTTCATGGCGCGCTCCCTTCCAGTTTGGCCGCGACCAGGGACGCGGCGCGAGGCTTTTCAAAACGCTGGGCGAAGCCGCGCAGCAGGACGTAGAACACCGGTGTCAGGAACAGGCCGAAGAAGGTCACTCCCAGCATGCCGCCGAATACCGCCACTCCCATCGCGTGGCGCATCTCGGCGCCGGCGCCGTGCGAAAACACCAGCGGCAGCACTCCCATGATGAAGGCGATCGAGGTCATCAGAATCGGCCGCAGACGCAAACGGCACGATTCCAGCGCGGCCTGCACCACGCTGCGGCCATGGTGTTCCAGTTCGCGGGCGAATTCCACGATCAGGATCGCGTTCTTCGAGGCCAGCCCCACCAGCACGAACAGCGCGATCTGGGTGAAGATGTTGTTGTCGCCGCCGCTCAGCTTGACGCCGATCAGCGCGCACAGGATGGACATCGGCACGATCAGGATCACCGCCAGCGGCAGGGTCCAGCTTTCGTACTGGGCGGCCAGCACCAGGAACACCAGCAGCACGCACAGCGGGAACACCAGCAGCATGGTGTTGCCGGCCAGGATCTCCTGATAGGTCAGGTCGGTCCATTCGATGGTCACGCCTTTGGGCAAGGTTTCGGCGGCGATCTTCTCCAGCGCGGCGCGCGCCTGGCCGGAGGACACGCCCGGCGCCGGGGCGCCGTTGATGTCGGCCGCGACGTAGGCGTTGTAGCGCTGCACCTGGCCCGGACCGTAGCTGTCCTTGACCCGCATCAGCGACGACAGCGGGATCATCTCCCCCTTGTCGTTGCGCACCTTCAGGTGGGCGATGTCCTGGGCGTGCGAACGGAACGGCGCGTCGGCCTGCACCCGCACCTGGTAGGTGCGGCCGAACTGGTTGAAGTCGTTCACATACAGCGAGCCCAGGTTGATCTGCAGGGTCTGGTAGATGGTTTGCAGCGGTACGCCCAGTTGCTTGGCTTTGCTGCGATCGACGTCGGCGAACAACTGCGGCACGTTGATCTGGAAGTTGGTGAACACGCCGGACAACTCCTTCGACTGCCAGGCCTTGTTCTGCAAGTCCTGCACCGCCTTGTACAAGGCGTCGTAGCCGACGTTGGCGCGGTCCTCCACCATCAGTTTGAAGCCGCCGATGGTGCCCAGACCGCTGACCGGCGGCGGCGGAAACACCATCACAAAGGCGTCCTGCACGGCGCCCATGCGCTGGTTGATCTGCTGGGCGATGGCGCCGCCGGACAGGTCGGCGCTGGTGCGCTGCTCGAACGGCTTCAACGGGAAGAACACGATGCCGGCGTTGGAGGCGTTGGTGAAGCCGTTGATCGACAGGCCGGGGAAGGCGTTGGTCGATTCCACGCCGGGCACGCCCAGCGCGATGTCGGACATGCGCTTCAGCACGGCGTCGGTGCGGTCCAGCGAGGCGCCGTCCGGCAGCTGGGCGAAGCCCACCAGGTATTGCTTGTCCTGCGACGGCACGAAACCGCTGGGCACCGCCTGGAACACGAACACGGCGCACACGCTCAACAGCGCGTAGACCGCCACCGCCAAGGTCTTGCGGCCCAGCACGCCCTTGACGCCGCCCTCGTACCGGACCGAGGCGCGGCCGAAGAAGCGGTTGAAGCCGGAGAAGAAGCGGCCGAACAGCCGGTCCATGGCGCGGGTCAGCGCGTCCTTGGGCGCGTCGTGCGGTTTGAGCAGCGTCGCCGCCAGCGCCGGCGACAGGGTCAGCGAGCTGATGGCCGAGATCACGGTGGAGATCGCGATGGTCAGCGCGAACTGGCGGTAGAACTGGCCGGACAGGCCGGACACGAAGGCGATCGGCACGAACACCGCGCACAGCACCAGGGCGATGGCGATGATCGGTCCGCTGACCTCCTTCATCGCCTGCACGGTGGCGTCGCGCGGCGTCAGGCCGGCGCCGATGTTGCGCTCGACGTTCTCCACCACCACGATGGCGTCATCGACCACGATGCCGATCGCCAGCACCAGTCCGAACAGCGACAGGGTGTTGATCGAAAAGCCCAGGCCCAGCATCACGGCGAAGGTGCCGATGATGGAGACCGGCACCGCCAGCAACGGGATGATGGAGGCGCGCCAGGTCTGCAGGAACACGATCACCACCACCACCACCAGCGCCACCGCCTCCAGCAGCGTGTGGATCACGGCCTTGATCGACTCGCGCACGAACTGGGTCGGGTCGTACACCACGCTGAACTCCACGTCCTGCGGGAAGTCCTTTTTCAGTTCCGCCATCTTGGCGCGCACATTGGCCGACAGCTCCAGCGCGTTGGCGCCGGGCGCCTCGAAAATGGCGATCGCCACCGCCGCCTGATTGTCCAGCAGCGAGCGCAGGGCGTAGGCGTTGGATCCCAGTTCGACCCGGGCCACGTCCTTGAGCAAGGTCAGCGCGCCGTCGGCGCCGGTGCGCACGATGATGTTGCCGAACTCCTCCACCGTCTGCAAACGGCCCTGGGTGTTCACGGTCAGCTGGAATTCCGCGCCCCTGGTGGGCGAGGCGCCGATCACGCCGGCCGCCACCTGCACGTTCTGTTCGCGGATCGCGCCCACCACGTCGCCGGCCGTCATGCCGCGCGCCGCCACCTTTTGCGGATCGAGCCAGACCCGCATGGCGTAGTCGCCGGCGCCGAGCAGCACGGTTTCGCCCATGCCTGGTATGCGGGCCAGCTGGTCCTTGATGTTGAGCACCGCGTAATTGCGCAGGTAGACATCGTCGTAGCGGCCCTTGGGTGACGACAGGTGCACCACCATGGTCATGTTCGGCGAGCTCTTGACGGTGGTGACGCCGATCTGGCGCACCTCCTCCGGCAGGCGCGGCAAGGCGCGCTGGACCCGGTTCTGCACCTGGGTCTCGGCCTGCTCGACGTTGGTGCCCACCTTGAAGGTCACGGTCAGCGCCAGCGAGCCGTCGGCGGTCGACTGCGAGGACATGTACAGCATGTTCTCGACGCCGTTGACCTGTTCCTCCAGCGGCGCGGCCACGGTTTCGGCGATCACCTTGGGGTTGGCGCCGGGGTACTGGGCGCGCACCACCACCGACGGCGGCACCACGTCCGGGTATTCGGAAACGGGCAGCTTGAAGATGGACAGCAGCCCGGCCACGAAGATCATGATCGACAGCACGGCCGCGAAGATCGGCCGGTCGATGAAGAAGCGTGAGATGTTCATTATTGTTCCTTGGTTGAGGCGGTCGTGGCGGCGGCGACCTGGTCGGCGCCCACCTTGGCCGCCGACGGCAGGCCGGCGTCCATCGCCACCAGCACGGCCGCGACCGGCGCGCCCGGACGCACCCGCTGCAGCCCGTTGACGACGATTTTTTCGCCCGCCTTCAAGCCCTGGCGCACCACGCGCAAGCCATCGACCGGGCGCCCCAGCATGACCTGGCGGTATTCGGCCTTGCCGTCGGCGCCCACCACGAACACATACTTGCGGTCCTGGTCGGTGCCGATGGCGCGCTCGCTGATCAGCGCCACCTTGGCGGGCGCCGACTCGTCGCCGCCCAGCTGCACCCGCGCGAACAGGCCCGGCGCCAGGCCATGGTCGGCGTTGGCGAACCTGGCGCGCATGCGCACGCTGCCGGTGCCGGGATCGAGCCGGTTGTCGACGAACTCCAGCCTGCCCTGGTGCGGGAAGCCGGTCTCGTTGGCCAGGCCGACCCGCACCGCCACCGCGCCGCCGCGCTGGGCCAGGCGGCCGACGCGCAGATAGGTGTCCTCGTCGCCGTCGAAGCTGGCGTAGATCGAGCTGGTCGAGACCACCGAGGTCAGCACCGCGCTGCTGTCGACCAGGTTGCCGACGGTGATCTCCGCCTTCGACACACGGCCGCTGATCGGCGCGACCACCTGGCTATAGTTCAGGTTCAGGCGCGCGGCCTCGAAGCTGGCCTGGGCGGCGCGCGCGTTGGCGTCCAGTTCCTTCAGGCTGGAGGCCTTCTCGTCGAGCTCGCGCTGGGGGATGGCCTTGTCGGCCAGCAGCAGCTCGGCGCGGGCCAGTTCCAGCTTGGCCAGGGCGGCCCTGGCGCGCGCCGCATGGGCGGCCGCCTCGGCGCGATTGGCCTCGGCCTGGAACGGCCGCGGGTCGATCGTGAACAGCACGTCGCCCTTGCGCACCTCGCTGCCCGGGGTGAAGTTGACCGCCGTGATGAAGCCGCCCACGCGGGGACGGATCTCGACCCGTTCCACCGCCTCCAGGCGACCGGAGAATTCCTGGCTGTCGGCCACCGCGCGTTCCAGCACGGCCGCGGCCGTGATCGGCGGCGCGCCGGCCGCGCTTTCTTGTGGCTGGCCCACCGCCTTGTCGCAGCCGGACAGGCCCAGGACCGCCACACCGGCCAGCGCCAGCGCGGCCACCAGTGGGCGCGCCAGCGTGTTCACAGTATTTGGTTTCATACGAATTCCTTTGTTGTTAAAAACGGGTGGATGGGACGGCGCCGGCGCGGCAACGGCGGCGCCCACGTCCCCGGGCTTACAAGGACGGATAGTCGGTGTAGCCGCGCTGGTCGCCGCCGTACAAGGTGGCTTGATCCAGCGCGTTGAACGGGCCGCCGGCCTGGATCCGGGCCGGCAGGTCGGGGTTGGCCAGGAACAGCGCGCCGAACACCACGGCGTCGGCCAGGTCCTGCTCCACCACCGCTTCGGCGATGGCGCCCGACACCGGGCCGTCGTCGGCGCTGGCATGCGGATTGAGGATCAGCGCGCCGCGCCAGTTCTCGCGCACCGCCAGCGTCTGCTCGCGGCAATGGGCTTCCATGATGTGCAGGAAGGCCAGGTCCGGCAGGCGCGACACCAGCTCGCGATACAGCGCCAGCGAATCGCCCTCGGCGATGTCGTTGTAGGGGTTGGACGGCGAGATGCGCAGGCCGGTGCGGCCGGCGCCGATGGCGGCGGTCACCGCCTCGGCCACCTCGACCGGAAACCGGACGCGCGCGGCCAGGCTGCCGCCGTATTCGTCGCCGCGCAAATTGGTGTTGGCCGCCATGAACTGGTGCAGCAGGAAGCCGTTGCCGCCATGGATCTCGACGCCGTCGAAACCGGCCGCGATGGCGTTGCACGCCGCCGTGGCGAAGTCGTCGATGGTGCGGGCGATCTCGCTCTTGGTCATCACGATGGGCGTGGGGTAGTCGAGCATGCCGTCGCGGGTGTAGGTCTTGCCCTCGGCGGCGATGGCCGACGGCGCCACCGGCAGGTGCGCGCTGGGATACAGCGCCGGGTGGCCGATGCGGCCGGCATGCATCAACTGGGCGACGATGCGCCCGCCGGCCTGGTGCACGGCGCCGGTGACCGCCTTCCAGGATTCGATCTGTTGCGGCGTGTGCAGCCCGGGGGTGCCGGTGAAGCCTTGTCCCACCTGGCTGGGCTGGATGCCTTCCGAGATGATCAGGCCGGCGCTGGCGCGCTGCGCATAATAGGTCGCCATCAATTCGGTGGCCAGGCCGTCTTCGGTGGCGCGGTTGCGCGTCATCGGGGCCATGACAAATCGGTTTGCCATGGCGATATCGCCTAACGAAATGGGCTCAAACATTTTTTTCATGATTCTTCCCTGCGTAGGTTGGTAAGTGAAGAAGGAAGGCGCGGTGCGCTGCACCGGCCCGCCTCCGGTTGGTGCGGACGGAGCCGGCCGCGCTTATTTGGCCGGCGCCTTGGCCAGGCGGCCGTTCGGCGCGACGGCCCGCAAAGGCGGCGCCGCCGGCCGGCGCGGTTGCACGATCACCACGGCGGCGATCACCGCGCCCGCGCCCAGCATCTGGGTCAGGCTGAAGCTTTGACCGAGGAAAACGAATCCCAGCAAAGCGGCCATCAAAGGGCTGGCGAACGACAGGAAGGACACTGTCAAGGCTGGCAAACGCTGGATGCCGCGGAACCAGACCATGTAGGCGAACAGCGCGCCGACGATGCCCAGGTAGGCGAAACCCAGCCAGTTGGCGCCGGTGAGCGCCGGCGGCATGCCCTCGGTGAGCACGGCGACCGGCACCAGCACCGCGCCGCCCACCACCAGCTGCCAGCCGGTGAAGTTGAGCACGCTCACCCCCTCCGGCCTGCCCCAGCGCTTGGTCAGCACGATGCCGGCCGCCATGCAGGTGGCGCCGGCCAGCCCGGCCAGGATGCCGATGCCGTCCAGCCTGGCGGCCGGCTTCAGCACCAGCAGGCCGATCCCGAGCGCGCCCACCAGGCAGGCCAGCACCTGGGCCGGGCGTATCCTCTCGCCCAGCAGACCCAGCCCCAGCAGCAGCACGATCATGGGCTGGATCGACATCACCAGCGCCGCCACCCCGCCCGGCAGGTGGTAGGCGGCGACGAACAGGAAGTAAAAGAACGCACCGATGTTCAGCACGCCCAGCACCAGCGCCCTCCACCACCACGCGCCCGCCGGCAGCTTGCGACCGATCGCAAGCAAGATCAGGCCGGCGGGCAATGCTCGCAGCACCGCGGCCAGCAATGGCCTACCCGGTGGCAGCAGTTCGGTTGTGATCAGATACGTGCTGCCCCAGATGGCCGGAGCGAGCGCGGTCAGCAGCGAATCGAACATCAATGTGTGCTTTTTCATCGTCTGCTCCTAGCGCGCGGTGCCGAAATAACGGTCGCCGAAATCGCCGATGCCCGGGATCATGTAAGCCTGGTCGGTCAGTTCCTTCTCGACCGAGGCGGTGACCACGCGCAGTTTGGGGTGGGTGTCGAGCAGGCGCTTCAGGCCGACCGGCGCCGCCAGCAGGTTGACGAAGATAATGTGCTCCTCCGGCACCCCCGCCTTCAGCAAGACCTCGATCGCCGCCAGCGCCGAACCGCCGGTGGCCAGCATCGGCTCCAGCAACAGCACATGACGCTCGCTGATGTCCGGTGGCAGATGCGAGTACAGCAGGTCGGGCAGCTTGGTCTGCTTGTCGCGCTGGATCAGGATCTTGCCCATGCGCAGGCCCGGATACATGGCCCGCAATTCCGGCTCCATGCTTTCCCCGGCCCGTATCACCGATACGCCGCACAGCTTGACGGCCAGCTGCAACCCGTCGAAGCTGGCGCCGATCGGCGTGGTCACCAGGCGCGGTTCGAAAGGCAGCAGGTTCATGCCGGTTTCCAGCAATTGCCGGATGATCCTGTTCGAATAGAACACGAAGTCCTCCTGGCTGGCGTGCTTGTCGCGGATGATGGAATGCAGCGCGCGCAACTGGTTGGTTTGCGGTAGTACGTGAACAGCAGCTTGATTGAACATGACTGGCCCTCCTTTCCGCGCCGCTTACGCGGCCTCGATTTCGTTGAACGCGAGGCGGGCCTCGGCCACGAAGCGGCGGGTCTTCTCCAGATCCTTGCGGCCGTTCGGGCCTTCCAGTCCGGTGTGGGCGTCGACGGCGGCCGGGCGCACCTGGCGGATCGCGGCGGCGACGTTGTCCGGCGTCAGGCCGCCGGCCAGCATCAGCGGCTTGGGCGAGCGGCGCACCAGTTCGGCGCTGACCGACCAGTCATGGGTCAGGCCGGTCGCGCCCTTGGCGCCGGTGGCCGGGTTGTAGGTGTCGGTGATGAACATGTCGACCGCGTCGGCGCATTGATCGACCAGCGCCAGCAGTTCCTCGGCGTTGTCCTCGCGCACAACCAGGCTCTTCAGCACATACAGGTCGGGACGCTTGGCCTTCAGCTTGCGCAGCTGTTCGACTTCCACGTCGCCGTGCAGCTGCACCGCCGTCACGCCCAGTTCGGTGCAGAAGGCGCTGACCTCGTCGGCGTCGGTCAGGTAGCTGATCAGCACGCCCGCCTGTGGCGTGTTCAGGGTGGCGATGATCTTGGTCGCGGCGGACTCGGAGATATCGTCCTTGCCCGATGGCAGACGCAGCGGGAAGCCCAGCCAGTCCACGCCCTCGGCGGACAACAGTTTGGCTTCTTCAGCATCGATGATACCGGCGACTTGAACTAGGTTTTTCATGGTGGTTCGTCTTTCTTGGCGGGTGGGAAAAGTGATTGGATAGGCTACATTTGCGCTGTCGCCGCCGAGCCGTTCAAGGTCTCGAAGTGCGTCGCGTTGGAAGGCATTAAATCAAAAATCCGTCTTGGATATCACTAGCAAAGCTGCTAGGTTGACGCCGGAACGGCCAGGTTCAGGACCCGGCCGTTACAAAAAAAGGCCTGCGTCAGATTGACGCAGGCCTTTGATTTTGTTGATAAATTCTGGTGGGAAGTGCAGGTTTGATCCGCCGCAGGCGAGATCGATGCGCGCCAGCCTCGATCAGCAGTTATGCCGAAGTGACGATGCCATTCAGCTTACGGACGACTTCCGGCGGCAGTACCAGACCGGCAGCGGCGGCATTTTGACGCAGGTGGGCGACGGATGAGGTGCCGGGAATCAGCAGGATATTCCGCGAACGTTGCAGCAGCCAGGCCAGCGCTGTCTGCATAGGCGTGGCGCCCAGCTGGGCGGCGACCTCGGACAGGATAGCCGATTGCAGTGGCGAGAAGCCGCCAAGCGGGAAGAACGGCACGTAGGCGATACCGTCTTTTGCCAACTCGTCGATCAGTGCGTCGTCGTGGCGGTGGACCAGGTTGTATTGATTCTGCACACAGACAATGGGGGCTATGCCGCGCGCCTGCCTCACTTGCCGCGCGGTCGCATTGCTCAAGCCAATGTGACGTATCAGGCCGCGTTGCTGCAGTTCCGCCAGCGCGGTGATGTGGGCTTCAATGTCGCCTTCCGCCGGCCCCATCACGTCAAACATGAGACGCATGTTCACCACATCCAGCCGTTCCAGGCCGAGGTTGCGCAGGTTGTCATGCACTGCCGCTTCCAGCGCCTTCGGCGACTGGGCCGGCAGCCAGGAAGCGTCGTCACCGCGCGAGGCGCCGATCTTGGTGACGATCACCAGATCGTCCGCGTACGGATGCAGCGCCTCGCGGATCAGCTGGTTGGTGACATGGGGGCCGTAGAAATCGCTGGTGTCGATGTGATTGATGCCCAGCGCAACCAGCTCCCGCAGCACTGCCAGCGCTTCCTCGCGGTTCTTGGGTGGGCCAAAGACGTGCGGGCCAGAAAGCTGCATGGCGCCATAGCCCATGCGGTTGACAGCCAGATCGCCAAGTTGGAAGGTGTTCAAAATATGCTCCTGAAGGATGGGTTGGTGAACACAGTCTAGGCGCGAAAACTTTGTGCGACAATACCTCGCAATGGCACAACTTGTGCCGAATACAGGACAATAACCGATGGCTGAACTGCAGGATATCGGCGCCTTCGTCGCGGTCGCCAAACACGGCGGCTTTCGCGGCGCCGCGCGCATGACGGGCAATAGCGCGTCACAACTGAGCGAAGCGGTGCGGCGGCTGGAGGCCGGCCTTGGTGTGCGCCTGCTGAACCGCACCACCCGCAGCGTGGCCACCACCGACGCCGGCCAGCGCTTGCTGGAGCAGCTGATGCCGGCGCTGGGCGCGGTCGAATCCGCGCTGGATGTGGTGAACGGTTTTCGCGACCGTCCGGCTGGCAGGCTGCGGCTCAACGTGCCGCTCAGCGTATCGAAACTGATCCTGCCGCGCATCATTCCGCCGTTTATCGCCGCGTATCCGGACATCTGCCTGGAGATCATCGTCGATGACAGCTTTGTCGATCTGCAGCACTCCGGCTGCGATGCCGGCGTCCGCTACGAAGAACACATGGAGCTGGATATGGTGGCGATTCCGATTGGACCGCGCCGGCAACGTTTTGCGCTGGCGGCGTCGCCTGACTACCTGCGACAGCACGGCGTGCCCAAGCGGCCGGAAGACCTGCTGAGACATACCTGCCTGCGCGGGCGCTTCTCCAGCGGCGCCATGCCGGATTGGGAATTCGAGCACAAAGGCAAGAAAGTCGTCATCAAACCGGCCGGTCCGTTGATTGTCAGCCTGGGCGCTGGCGCCGACTTGAAGGTGGATGCGGCATTGGCCGGCAGCGGCCTGGTGTACCTGTTTGAAGACTGGCTGAAGCCGTACATGGAGCGCGGTGAACTGGAGCCGGTGCTGGAGCGCTGGTGGCCTGCCTTTAGCGGTCCCTCGCTGTACTATCCCGGCCGGCGCTACCTGCCGGCGCCGCTGCGCGCGTTTGCGGATTTTATTCCGACCATGCGCTGGTAGCGCCCAAAACAACAAAGGCCCAAATCGAAATGATGTAGACCTTCGATTTCAAACGAATTCTGGTGGGGAGTGCAGTTTCGAACTTGCGCACCCGGGGAGGCACGCATCAGCCTGCCCCCCATCCCATCACTTACCCCCATTTAAGTAATGCTTTGTCGCACACTTCCCAATTGAGAGTTGGCCAATATCGATTGTTTGGCAGAGAGCGACACCCCTGACAGGGTGCCTGCGTTTGCGTACTGATAGGCCAGTACGCCCCCCAGTGCCGCAGAATCGCTGCTGTTGATATGGAAAGCTAGCAGCGATGACGACAGAGACCAACTATCCAAAGTAGGCTGGGCCCGCAGAGCGGCATCAAACTCGGCGACCAATCCCTTGAAATCGAAGCTGGCAATCTTGTGGCTTTTCAACGTATCCGCGGACCCGGCATCGTAGTCCGCGCCGCTGTCCACCACTATCTGCAGGGTATCAATACCTTTCCAGGTCGTCCCGTTGTACTCGCCATACCAGCCCCTGATATCGATGACATCGCTTTGGCCCGTCAACAATTCAAGATCATCGCCATTGCGTTTGAACGATAGGTCGCCATAAGAAATAGCACCACCCAACGAGATCGTGCCCGGTGCGCCGGGTTGAGTCTGCACAATATCATGACCATCGCCGCGATTAAACAGGACAATTTCGGCACTGGCTCCCAAGCTTATGAAGTCATTACCGGCCCCGCCGACAAATACTTCGTTGCCCTCGCCCCCGTACATGGTGTCATCGCCTGCGTCGCCGCTGAACAGATTATTTCCCGAACTATCCGACATGTAATCGTCGCCGTCGCCGCCCAAGGAAACATCATTGCCTCCTCCGCCGAACAGACTGTCACTACCATCGCCACCGTCCAACAGGTCGTTACCATCGGCGCCAGACAGGATGTCGTTTCCGCCCAAGCCGGCAAGCACGTCGTTGCCCTCCGTAGCATACGCCACGTCATCGAATTCACTCACACGACCGGCATCCATATGGCTCAGCAATGTCTCGCGAGTCCAGACCGTGCCATCGTCAAAGACAACTTGCTTGGCCTTGTAGCGATCATCGGCATACCAGCTGTCCAGCGCGATCCGGTCAATGCCGTTCGAAAGCAAATACAGGCTGGTGTCGTCGCGGCTAACGATGAAGTCAGCCGGTGCGCGCCCCTTGATTCGAATGGTGTCAATCTCGTCGGTGCCGTCGCTGCGAAGGTCGAACACGTCGTCGCGGCCGTCGCCCGGATTGAAGATATAGGTATCGCTTCCCGCCCCCCCTTGCAGGTAATCGTCCCCGGCGTCACCGTAGAGCACGTCGTTACCGGTGCCGGCATCGATAATGTCGTAGTCGGCACCGCCGTGCAGCGTGTCATTCCCCGCCAAACCGTAGATCAGGTCGGTACCCGCGCCGCCGTCGATGGTGTCATCGCCGGCACCGCCGCCGAGGAAGTCGTCGCCGCCGGTAGCGCCGGGAATCATGGACCACAGCTGGCTGCTGGTCCAGATCGTTCCGTTTGCGAACTCCACGCGGTCCACCTGCGGCGTGAGGACATCAAACCAGCCACTCAAGGTAATATTGTCGCTGCCATCACCTACGGACAGGATAAGGTCGTCTATACCGCGGCTGACATGCACATCCGCGGGCGTGACCGAGGCGTCAAAGCGGACCGCGTCACCTGGGCCATCGTGATCGTTCTGGGCGATCGTGTCCTGGCCGTCACCTACGGCAAACAGGTACACATCGCGCCCGGCACCACCATCCAGACGGTCATAGCCGGCGCCACCGTTCAGCGTATCGTCTCCTTCCAGCCCGATCAGAACATCGTTGCCAGCCAAGCCGTTCAGCGTACCGCCGGACGGCTTGGCCAATAGCTGGTCGTCGCCGTCGGTGGCCGGCGCCAGCTTGGCAACCAGATCGTCGCCAGTCCAGATGGTTCCATTGGCAAAGACCACTTGCTCGATGCGTTGTGCCACATCGGTCCAGTTGTTCATGGTGATGCTGTCGCCACTGGCGCCGATGTTCAGCACCATGTTGGCGCCCTGGAGCGATACGGAGACATCGTCGGGGACTATGCCGGCGTCGAACTCCACACGGTCGAACTCGCCGGCCACGCCGGCGGCATCGTAGATCGTGTCGGCGCCATCTCCGAGGGCGAAACGATAGACATCAGCCCCCGCCTTGCCATACAACAGGTCGTCGCCCCTGCCGCCGACCAGGATATCGGCGCCATCGGTGCCATACAGCACCCCAGCGTCGGTCCCGGATGCCTGTGCCTTCGCCAGCAGCGCCGCCGCGTCCCACACTTCGCCGGAGGCGAATGTCACACGCTCGATGCGGTCCGCATCGCTGCGGAACCAGTTACTTAGCAGCAAGCTGTCGCTGTCGTCGATCCGCAGGCGCAAATCGTCGCCGTCGCGCACGGCCGTCACATCGGTGCTGGCGATGCCCTCGCCCAGCGCGACCGTATCAATGTTGGCGCCATTGTCGTCGTGGTCGACGATGATATCGGCGCCGTCGCCGCGGGCAAACTGATAGACGTCGTCGCCGCTGCCGCCGTCGAGCGTGTCGTCGCCGCTGCCGCCCACCAGCACATCGTCGCCGCCCAGGCCGAAGAGCGTATCGCCGCCAGCCAAGCCCCGCAGGGTGTCCGCGCCGTCGCTGCCGCGCAGGGTGTCGTCACCATCGGTGCCGCCGGCGGCGGCGAATGCCTTGGCCAGCAGTTGCGCCGCGTCCCACACCGTGCCGTCCGCGAATTCCACCCGCTCGACCCGACTGCCGGCGCCGTTGGTCAACCAGTGCTGCAACGTGACGCGACCGGCGCCGCCGCCCAGACTCAGGTAAATATTGTTTTCGCTCTCGATGTCGCCATAGTCGGCGTCCGCCGAGACGACGATCTCGCCGCTGGCGATGCCGGCGCCAAAGCGCAAGGTATCGACGCCATCGCTGTCGCCGCTGTCGCGCACGATCACATCATTGCCGCCGTCGCGCTCAACCAGGTAGGTGTCGCGGCCTGCGCCGCCGTCGAGCGTGTCGTCGCCGGCGCCGCCGGCCAGCAGGTCGGCGCCGTCGTCGCCAAACAGCTGGTCGCCGCCCTGGCCGCCGTTCAGGCGATCCGCGCCGGCGCCGCCATGCAGCACGCTGGCCGTCGCGGCGGCGTCGATCACGTTATCGAGGCTGTTGCCTGCGCCGGTGCGCGCGGCGCCGCTCAGCCGCAAGTTCTCGATGCCGTCTGCCAGCGAATAATCGACGCTGGCCTGCACCGTGTCGACACCGCCGCCGTCGGCTTCACCCACGCTGTCTTCCGCGCTGTCGACCAGGTACAGGTCGTCACCGGCGCCGCCATCCATGCGGTCGCCACCGGCGCCGCCATCGAGGGTATCGTTGCCGGCCCCGCCCAGCAGCACGTCCGCGCCGGCGCCACCGTCCAGCACATCGTCGCCGTCGCCGCCATCGAGCACGTCCGCGCCCGCCAGGCCAATCAAGCGGTCGTTGCCGGCCAGTCCCAGCAGCCGGTTGGCGTTGGCGTCGCCCGTCAGCACGTCCGCGTCCGCCGTGCCGGCCAGCGTGTTGCTGTTGTCGGCCAAGCCCTGAAGCTGGTCGGCCGTCCAGACCGTGCCGTCGGCAAACCGCAGCTCCTCGATCCGCAAGCCCGGGTTATCGTACCAGCGCACCGTGAGGCGGTCATCGCTGCCGCCGAAGGTGAGCACGATGTCGGACGCGTTCTTGCTCACAGTCACATCCTGGGCGCGGATGCCGGCGCCAAACTCGATGCGGTCGTGGCTGCCGGTCACGCGGTCGAAGTCGGCGATCGTGTCATGGCCGAAGCCACGCTCGAACAGGTAGCGGTCGTCGCCGATGCCGCCGAACAGCCGGTCGTCGCCTGCCCCGCCGTTGAGCACGTCGTCGCCAGTGTCCCCCATCAACTCGTCGTCGCCGCCGCCGCCATTGAGCGTGTCGTTGCCCGCCATGCCTTCGATCAGGTCGGCCGTGCCGTCGCCATTGAGCAGGTCGGCGCCGTCGCTGCCCTGCATCCGGCCACCGCGCTCCAGCGAGAAATAGCGCGCCAACAGCTCGGTGCGGTTCCACACGGTACCGTCGGCAAACTCTACCGTGCCCAGCAAATCGCCTTGAGAGAACCAGCCCTTCAGGGTAATGCGATCGGTCGTCCCGAACACTGACAAATACAGGTTGCCGGTGCTGCCTTCAGTAAAGGAATTGTCGCCGGTGACGATGATATCCTTGGCATCAATTCCGCTGCCAAGAACGATGCGGCTACGCTCGCCTTTGGTGTCCCAGTCGCCTTGATCGACGACCGTGTCGCGGCCGAAGCCGCGCTCGAAGCGGAAGGTATCGTTGCCCGCGCCCCCGTCCAGGGTGTCGTTGCCGGCACCGCCCTCCAGCACGTCGTCGCCGTCGTCGCCCTCCAGTTGGTCGTCCCCCGCACCGCCCGAGAGGGAGTCGTTGCCGCGCCGGCCAATCAAGGTGTCGTTGCCTTGCAGGCCGAGCAGCACGTCATCGCCTTCCGCGCCATACAAATAATCGTCGCCGCCGTGGTCCGCGGCCGATAGGCGTTCCCGTATCTGGTCGAGGCCCCAGCGCGTGCCATCCGCGAAGGTGAAGGTGGAAACGGTCTTGCTGCTGTCGACGGTATTGAACCAATAGCCGATGTCGACCTGGTCGCTCGAACCGCGCAGGCGCACGATCAGTTGGCCGAAGGGGCCGCCCGCCAGCTGGACATCGGCCGGATCGACGCCGGCGCTGAACGCCAACGTGCTGATGTCGTCATAACCGCGGACGACCTTGTCGTGCCCCGAGCCGTAGCCGAAGACCACGGTGTCGTTGGCGCCGGCGGCGATCACGTCGTCGTTGGCGCCGCCGTCGAGCACATCGGCGCCGGCGCCGCCATCCAGGGTTTCCTGGCCGGTGGAGCCGATCAGGGTATCGTTGCCGTCGCCGCCGACCATGGTCACGTGCAGCGGCAACTGGGCGTTGGCGCCGGTGCCAAATTCCTGGTTGTAGCCATAGGGCTGCCAGATGGTGTCGGCGGGAATGTCGTACGACGCGATCTGGATCAGGTCATCCTGCCCGGTGCCCTTGAACACCATGTTCACGGAGTTCAGGGCGGCATACTGGTGGCTCCAGTCATACCCGCCCTCGATGGCCGTGAAATGGGTAATCGCCCCGTTCGGGTTGCTGCCCAGGTTCCAGACCGTGCCGTCGGAGAAGACGACGCGCTCAACGCGGTTCTCGGTCGACGCCGACGCCAGGGTGAGCTGGTCGTCCGAGCCGGCCAGATGCAGGATGCGCATACCGTCGCCGGAAATGCTCACGTCCTGCGGACGGATGCCGTCCGCCAGCCGTATGGTGTCGACGCTGAGGTCGGCCGTGTCGCTGCGGTCGTATTCGGCGATGGTGTCGTGGCCCGAGCCATAGCCGAACAGATAGGTGTCCTGGCCGGCGCCGCCGTCCAGTTGATCGTTGCCAGCGCCCCCGTCGAGCACATCGTCACCGCCGCCGCCAAGCAGAGTGTCGTTGCCGTCCCCGCCGTCCAGCCGGCTGTTGCCGCCGGCGTCGTTCAGCACGTCGTTGCCGGCGCCGCCTGCCAGAGTCACGTCGCCCACCCCGCCATAGAGGTAGTCGTCGCCATTGCTTGCCAGCGACGGCGCGGCGTCGTACAGTTCCTGCTCGCCCCAGATGGTACCGTCCGCGAATTTGAGCTTCAGCTGTCCCAGATGCTGCTGGTCAAACCAGCGATTGACGGTCAGCGTATCGTCCGAATCGATCGCCGAGATCAACAAGTCGGCCTTCTCGTGCTCGCCGGCAGTGTCGGCGTGAGAAAACCGCAGTTGGCCGGGATTGAAGCCCAGCTCAATCGTGTCGATCTCGCCGGCCGCCTGGCCGCTGAGGTCAAAGATCACGTCGTGGCCGTCACCCCGACCAAACACAAAGGTGTCGTTGCCGGAGTTGCCAGACAGCGTGTCATCGCCGGCGCCGCCCGCCAGCGTGTCGTCGCCGGCATAGCCTTCCAGCGTATCGTTGCCGCTGCCGCCGCTCAGCCGGTCGGTGCCGGCGCCGCCGGTCAGCCAGTCGTCGCCGGCACCGCCGTCGAGCTGGTTATTGCCGCCCTTGCCATCTATGGTGTCGTTGCCGGCCAAGCCGAAAATGGTGTCGTCTTGCGCGGAGCCGACCACGCTGTCGTCCCCCTCGCTGACAGCGTCGTGGAGCTGACGGGCCAGCAGGTCCGCCGACGACCAGGTGCTGCCGTCGTCGAACAAGATGGTGTTGACGTTGTCGAAGCCGCCCTGAATGCGCACCTGGTCGGTGCTGCCCCGTATCGACAACAACACGTCGACGACGCCAACGGTCGTGACCCGCACGTCGTCGGCACGAATGCCTGGTCCCAGGATGAGCACATCCGATTCGCGCGTCGCCAAGCCGGTGAAGTCGATGATGACATCCTGGCCGTCGCCGCGGGCGAAATAATAGGTGTCGTTGCCCTCGCCGCCGTCGAGCGTGTCATTGCCAGCACCGCCATCAAGCAGGCCGGCGCCGTAGGTCTCGTTCAGACTGTCGTCGCCGGCGCCGCCCACCAGGATGTCGTTACCGTAGCCGCCCATCAGGTAGTCGTCACCGGTTCCGCCGATGAGCACGTCATTGCCATAGTCGCCATCGAGCCGGTCGTTGCCGCCGCCGCCGTCGACGATGTCGTCAATTCGGCTACCAACGCGACTGTCGGCGCCATCGGTCAGCGCGGGCAAGTGTTGGTAGATGTCCTGCGCCGACCAAACCTGGCCGTTGTCAAAGGTAATTTGACTGACCACATACAAATCCTTGGCGTCGGCATACGGAGAGGCGGTGTACCAGGTCGGCACCGTCAGCGTATCGCCGCTCGACAGGGTCAGCACCAGAGTGTACTGATCCGTGAAGTTGGGGTTCTGCTGCAGCGCGAATGTGACGTCCTCCGGCTTGACGCCTTTGCCCAGCACAATTTCCATCGAACGGCCCTGCACCTCCAGACGGTCGTGTCCGTCGCCGAAACCGAACTCCACCCGGTCGCCGCGCCCCACCCACAAGGTGTCGTCGCCGCCGCCGCCGACCATCAGGTCCGCCGAGTAGCTACCGTACAGCACATCGTCGCCGCCGTGACCGATCAGCACGGTCGGACCGGAATAGCTGTCGCGCAGTCCCAGCGTCCCGGATCCGGTGTACACGTTCAGGTCGGCCAGGAACTGGCGCATCACCGGATCGCTGGCATAGGCATCCGCCTCGCTCAGCACCAGGGCGCTGAGGTCCAGGCCGGCGTTTTGCAATTGGCGGCCGTAGTAAGTGTACATCTGCACCAGATTGAAAATCGCCCCCTTCGGATCACTGTTTTTTTGCAATTGATATGCTGGCAGCGACCACACCGGAGCACCATGCTGGTCGAACCGCACCAGCAAGCTGTTCATCGTCGACGCGGCGGCCTGCTTGCTGAGCGCCTCATAAACGCTCTCGATCAGCGCGCCGTAGGCGGCATCGATATATGGCGTCGCCTCCGGGCCAGGATTTTTCTGCAGACCTGTGTGGACCAGCGTGTACGGCAGCGTGCCGGAGGCCACGTTGATGGCAAACAGTCGGTGCTTGTTGTAACTGGTATGCTCCGTGTCGAAGTCGGCCTTGTCCGCGCCGGTCCATTTCTGCACGATGGTGTCAACCAACTGCCGGCGGCTGGCGCCTGAATCGGCGGCCATAAAGTCTTGCACGGCCGCCACCAGCGTCGGGTCGAGCGCCATCGCGTCGCGCAGGTTGGTCATGGCGCCAGTGCCCTTCATCTCGGGGAGCGCGTCGATCGCCGCGCTGTGCGTCGTCTGGCCGGGCGGTCGGTAGCCGACCACCTTGCTTTCGTCGCGGTCGAACCAGACATCGTGCACCTGGCCCCAGCTGCCGTCGGCGCGGGTGAACTGCCCGATCTGCAAATGCTGGTTGTTGCTGCTGTCGACCTTGGTCGAGACCTCGTACCCGGTCGAAATCGAGGCCACGCCGGCGGCGGTCAGCCCCAGCAGTTCGCCGGCGTCGGTCTTGCCGTCGCCGTTGCGGTCCTGCCAGATGCGCAACGCGGCGAAGCTGGCGTCGGCGGCGTCGATTTTTCCGTCGCCGTTGCTGTCGGCCGTCTTCAGGGATTCAAAGCCGTTGGCAGCCAGCTTGCCGTCCGCGCCCTCCGTATAATTGCCGAACAATTCGGTACCATTGTCGATGACGCCGTTACCGTTGCGGTCCCAGGCCAGCAGGCCGTCGTCCGGTGCGACCCAGCCGGTCGCTTCGCGCAAGCCGTTGGCGTCATGATCGAAGTGCACGCCCGCCGACAGCGGCACGGTCTCGAGGCCGTCGCCATCCAGGTCCAGCACCAACGGGTCGGCCCGCCGGAACAACCCTTCGGCGAGGTTGCGATTATCAAGAATGCGCGCGATCGCGTCGGCGGAAAACTCGCTGCCCTGCCCTTCGCTGATGGCGTCCAATTCCTTTTTCAGATCGATCACGCCCTGGCTGTCCAGGGACTGCGACGGCTGCGCGCCGTCCGGCGTGGAAACGTTGGGTATCCAGTCGCGCGGATCCAGCCCCGGTGCGTTGTCGTGCACGTCGCCGCTGCCGTTGCTGGCTGGGCCTGCGCTGCCATCCCAGCGCGGTTCGGTCGCCTCCGGCGCAGGCGCCGGGTCGTCGGGATGGGCTTGCTGCGATAGCGGTCCCAGCGTGCCGGGGCCGAAGTGCTGCTCCGTGGCGCGTCCCTGGGCGTCGACGATGGTGACGGTGCCGCTGCCGTCCGGGTTGTAGATGGTCGTGGTGTTGCTGACGACGCCGACGCCGTCGGGGCCGTACACGGTATCGATGCGCACACCGCCGCTGTCATCCAGCGTGACCCCGGTCTTCACGCCGCCAACGTAATGTTCGGAATGCACGGAGCCGTTCGCCAGGAAGGCGGTGATGTCGACCTGGCCGGTGGCGCTGTGGGCTTCGACGATGGGCGTTCCGTCTTTGTCGGTGTAGCTGCGTACCACGCTGCCGTCGCTGTTCACTTGTACGGACGAGACGAACAGCCCGTGTTGGTCGTAGGTGGCGCTGAAGGAGCTGCCGTCGGCCTTGCGGTCATACCGGTCGTAACTGCCGTTCTTGTTCAGGGTGGTGCCGCTGGTGACGCCGTGCGCGGTGGTTTCATGGCCGCTGGTGCCGTCGGCCAGTTTCCAGCTGACGCCGGTCTGGACGCCGGCGCTGTCGAAGGTCTTCAAGATCACGTTGCCCTTGCCATCGTCGCTGAAGCGGCTGGTGTCGCCGTCCGCGCCGTGGTAAACGCCGACGGTGGAGCCGTCAAAGTTGTGGCTGGTGACGGAACTGCTGCCATCGGCGCCGGTACGGCTCTCGGTCACCAGCGTTCCCGCCACGGAATACACCGACGACAAGACATTGCCATCCACGTCCTTGACCGACACCACGGTGTTGGCGCCGGGATGGACTTCAGTCGTCGTGACGCTACCGTCGGAATTGGTGGCGACCGAGCCGTGACTGCCGTCGCCACTGAGCCATTGCTTGCTGAGGACTGTGCCATCCGGGTTCAGTTGTGCCGTTTCGACGTAGCCCTTGCCGTCTTCCGCATGCCGCTCGCGACTGCCGTCGGCATGGATGATATCGGTGATGATGCTGCCGTCGGCGCCGGTGCTGACTGCCCCGGTCTGCACCTGGCTCTTATCGAACGACGCGGTCTGGCGATTGCCGGCGCCGTCATCGACGTAGCGCACCGAGGTGCCGTCTGCGGCAAAGGCCACGCCCGTCTTGAGCCCGGTCTCGCGCTCCGTCTGGTCATAGCCATGGGTGCCGTCCGCGTGCTGCCAGCTTTCCTTGTACATATAGCCCAGGCGGTCGTATTCAAGCACATTGGCGTTGCCCAAGGTGTCGGCGGTCGATTTGCTGGCGGTGCCGTCGGCATGCGTAATCTCGACGCCGCGGCTGCCGTTCAATGGGTCGTAGGTGTTCTGCCCATGACTGCCGTCGGCTTTCTGCCACTGCTCGACGAGCTTGTTGCCATCGACGTCCAGGCGGGTGAAGCTGGTGTTGTGCTCGCCATCGTCGGTGGCGATCGTGGCGCTGCCGTCGCCTTTGGTAACGATGGTGGTGGTGTCGAGCACCGTGCCATCGTCGGTGTCCTTGCGCTGGAGCACTGAGGTCGTGCTGCCGAACGCCCCCGGGGTGATGGTTTCCACTTTGACGACGTCAGCACTTTCGGGCGTGGTCACAGTCCGGCTGATGAGTGTGGAAGTTTCAGGCTGGCCGCTCCATTCCGTGCGGATGTCCTGGCCGGTACCGCTGTTCTGCTGAATCAGCAGTGTGCTGCTGCTGTCGTTGGGGATCAGCCATTGCTTGTTGATGCCGGTCGAGCTGGCAGCGATCGACTCACTGTAAATGAAGCCGGATTGGAAACTGGTAATCTTCCATCCGTCCTGGACTACTTGCGTGAACGTGGGACCAGTACTAATGTGGTCCAGTAGATACTTCGTCGCTTCGGTGGCGCCGACGCCGGCGGCGATCCCTACACCGATTGCCGCGATCGCCCCTATCGCCAGTCCTAACGGTGTGAGCGGCAACAGGGTAGCCAGGAAACCTGCGGTCATCTCGCCCAAAGTCAGACCTGCAGCATAACCTGCGCCAATTTCCGCAAAGCCATTTATAACCGTCCGGGCCGCGCGACGGCTGTCGCCCGCGTCCAGTGCCGCTTGGGCATCGCCTTCAATTTGATAAATTTGGTACAGCGTCGCGACGATGCCGCCAGCGTTAAGAATTTTAGACACCGTACTAATGGCGCCGTTCATCAAAGCCAGTCGAGCCTCGGAAAAATTCTCGATGCCCTTGGAATAATTGGCATCAGTTTCCGGGGTTCGTTGCGAGGCCAAATCGGTTTCGATTGAGCGTGTGTTGGGAGTATCAGGCGGCAAGCTGGTGCCTGGGTAGCCGGAGTCCTTGAAAAAACCGGTGCTGTCTACTTTTAATATGCCGCCGTCAAAGCTGGCGCGCATGGTCGACATCAAGTCGTATGAGGCCACGGCTACAGCTTTGTTCACTTCCAGGTACGAACCCGTCTGAGCGTATATCTCTTTCAGTACAGCCACATCCATGCCATTGATGGCAGTAACGCGGGGATTGTTCAGAAGCGCAGGTAACTCGGTTTGCACGAAAACGCGGTCAGTTCCGGCCATCGCAGTTAGCACCCGCACATCGCCGTATGCGGTTTGGGCCATCATTCGATTGGAAACAAAATCGTCCAGCGCAAGTACATCGCCGGCGCCAAAATTCGATACACGGGTGCTTTTCCCGTTTACATCTGCCCATTCACCGCTAAACAGGCGCGCCTGCGCCTTTCGGCCAGCGTCGGTATCATCTCCGCCAAGCGCACCGATGACGGCATCCTTGAAGTCTTTTGCATTTAAAAGCTGGCCAGCCGGCGTATCGCTGATATAGAACACTTCACCACTGCCGGCTTGACTCAGCGCTTTGGCATAAGACCATGCGGGAAGACTACCTATGTCACCGCTATAGGCGACTGGACGAGCATTTTCTGCCCATGTTTGAGGAGTCAAAGTCTCGTACGCCCCCCAGCTTGCCCTCTCGGCGCGAACCGAAAATTTGGCGACCTCTGCCTGCAAATCGCGGGCAAACCGCGTAGTTTGCGCAGTATCCAGAGAACCATTTCCAACGATCAGTTGACCTGCGCGCCAGTTATCGACGAACGAAACAATATCTTGCAGTTCCATATGCCCCCCGATCAATAAAATTGGATGACTGGAAACTGCACGGCAACGCTGACAGCTTTTTTCCTTCTGCCAGCCCAATAAACTGTCAATGCCTCAGGAATGAGTCGTTTTATCTCATCAGCAGAGTTTTTTAAATTTTCAGGTAATGTTATTTTTGCAATATCAACGTTAATATGCTGCGTGCCGTCCACGCCCTTTTCAGTTGTGTAGCACTCAAATGCAATTGGCATGCTTTGCCAGAGGAAATTAAAGTAGTCCGGTGCGTCACCCTGACCTCGTGGATACTCACCTTCCCCCCCCAGGTCCGCCAACACGAAGTTGCGTTCGCGGTCAATCACCTGCCATCGCTGAAACGCGTAAATAGGTGGGCGTACCATTTGAATCAGTTCCGCCCCTCTGGTGTGGTCGATTTTTTCAAAGACGAACGCCATGTTTTTTCCTTTAATTTTTTATGAAAGTGTATTTACTTACTTCGAAAATCTAACATCGATGCGAATGAAGAACGCGTAAATCATCACTAACGCTCACAACGCGCCAGCCCCACGGGTCATTTCTCCCGACCGGCCTCCCGCATCGTCTTTTGCACGGGGGACAGCAAATATTCGAGTACGCTGCGTTTGCCCTGATTGATCTCAACCACGATCTGCATGCCAGCGGTCAAAGGCAGAGCAACGCCATTGGGTGCTTTCAACACCTGCGCATCGAGCTGAACCCTTGCCTTATATGTGGTTGGTAACATGTCGTTGCTGCCGTCGGCACTCATTGCGCCTGCCGCACTGGCCGTCGGCAGCGTGGCCGACCTGTTGGCTTCGGTGGCGTCCATGCTGAGGTGGACGACCTTACCGGTCAACATACCGTATTGTTGAAAAGGATAAGCCGCCAGTTTGACCTGGGTACGCTGGCCAATGCGGACAAAACCGACATCCTCGTTCTTGACGTTGACGTCGGCATATAGCGCCTCCCCTTTCGGCACCAGCGTCAACACCACGGAACCCGGCTGGACAACGGCGCCGACGGTGGTCGTGGCCAGGTCCTTGATGACGCCGTCTTGTGGCGCCCGCAGCTCCATCAAGCCTTCACGATAGATGTTTTTTTCCAGGTTAGGCTGCAGCTGGGCGATCCGCGCGCGCAGGTCCGCCAGCTCCTTTTGCAGATCGCTTTTATATGCGCTTTGCAGCTGGCTGATTTTCTTGTGCTGGGCCGCGAGGGCGGCGCCGAGCGACGCCACCACCGATTTTTGGGAATCGAAGTCGCGCGCCTTCTCGATGGCCTCGCGCTGCTTGTCGGCTGCTGCCAGATTACCCATGAAACCTTCCTTTTCCAACTTGGCATAGGCGTTCGCCACCTTGTCATACGTAGGCAATGTCTGCTCGAGCTTGCGCAAGACATCCGCCGCGCTCTGGCGCTCGTGTTCCATCTTGTTGAGCGAAGCACGCTCCTGGTCCAGGCCATCCTGGTAGGACCTGATATGGGCGAGGTACTGGCTTTTCACCTGCTGGTAAAGCTGCGGATTGTCGCCTGCGACCGGCGCCATGGTCCGCTCCTGCAATTCCGCTTCAACGCGGCGAACCTGCATGTGCTGGGTCGCCAGGTCACTGGAGACGCCAGCCTTCTCCGCGCTGGCCAAGGTGGTGTCCAGCCGCGCCAGCAATTGACCGGCCACGACCGATTCGCCCTCCTTCACCAGCAGCGCCTTGACGACGCCTGCCTCGGCAGGCTGCACGACCTTGAGCAGGGTCTGTGGCACCAGCTTGCCCTCCGCGCTCGCAATGATGTCAAGCCGCCCCAGCGCTGCCCACGCGATCAGCAGTAGCACCAGCACCGAAACCGACCACAACACAATGCGCCCGATCTCGCTCGGCGCGTCGGTTTGGATCAGGCGCAGAGGGTCGTGCCAGCGCGCCGGCGGGTGCAGCATGACAACGTTGTCGCGAGGTGGTGGTGAAGACGGCGTGATGTCAGCAGCATTCTGTTCAGGCGATGGCATAGGTGTTTGCATAAGCGTCTTTCAGATTCATCGATAACGGCGTTAGCCTGCGGCGGCTTCGCCGCCCCCCTGCGCCGCTGCCGGCACGGCCGATGCCAACTGCTGCGCGCCTTGCGCGCCGAGGCGGAATACCGCGTCAACCTTCAGCCCTTTGGGCAATCCGTGTGTGATGAACAACATCGTCACCTTGCCTCTGAGTCCGTTGATGGTGCGGGCGAACTGCTCCGCAGTCGGACCATCGAGTGCGCTGGTCGCCTCGTCGAACACCAATATATTCGGCCGCTTGAGCAGCGCGCGGGCGATGGCAATGCGCTGCTTCTGGCCACCAGACAAGCCAGCTCCGCGCTCCCCGATTTCGGTCTGGTAACCTTGCGGAAGCGCCTCAATGACGCTATGAATCTCGGCCATGCGACAGGCAGCGACGATCTGCTCAAAGCTGGCTGCCGGACTGGCCATTTGCAGGTTGTCGTAGATCGTGCCGGAGAATAGTGTTGTTTCCTGCGGCACTACACCGAAGTAGCTGCGCAGTTCATTCGCGGACAAATAGCGAATATCCACGCCGTCAATCGTGATGCGGCCAGCGCTAGGCTGGTAAAAGCCCTGCAGCAGCTTGGCCAATGTGCTCTTGCCGCAACCGGACGGCCCCATGATGGCGATCGCCTGCCCCGGCTTAACCGATAGCGACAGGTTCTCGTAGACCGCCGGCAAATGTTCGGCGTACTTGAACGCCACCTGCTCGATCGCGATCTCTCCTCTCCGCTGCGTGGCCCTTGCCGGCACCGCGGAATACGGTTCTATCGGTGCGTTCATCAAGTCGCCCAATCGTGCCATGGACAAGCTTGCCTGCTGAAACTGCTGCCACAGCCCAACCAGGCGCAGCATGGGTTGTGACAATTTTCCAGAAAACATCTGGAAGGCGACCAGCATGCCTATCGTGAATTCGGTGCTGTGCATCACGGTATACGCGCCGATCCCCAACACCAGCAAACTCATCAATTGCTCCATCAGGTTGGCCACTGTGTTATAGGTGTTCGCCAACTGCTTCGTCGCAAATCCCGCAGCGAGGTAAGTGGCCAGGTAGCCGCTGTACTTGCTGTTTAATTGAGGTTCCAGTTGCAGCGACTTGACGGTCTCCAGCCCGACGATGTATTCGGTCAGAAATGCCTGATTGCGCGCGCCCAGTTGAAATTGCTGCTGCAAACGGGTCTGGAACATGGGAGCGATAATCAAACTCATCGTGATGATCCCCGCCAGGATGGCCAGCACGACCAGGGTGAGCGTAACGCTGTAGTAGAACATGATGGCGGCGAAGATGACCAGGAATGGCAAGTCCAACACCAGCGTTACCGCCGCGCTGGAAATAAACTCGCGTATCGTCTCGATGCCATGCAGGCGAGCGGCGATCACGCCGGTCGGGCGGTGCTGAAAATATAAGGGCGGCAACTTGAACAGGTGCTCGAACACCGACGCGCCCAAGACTGCATCAACACGGTTACCTGTGTGAAGCACCAAATACTGGCGCAGCCAGGAAAGACCTGCGGAAAACAGCATAAAGACGCCCATGCCGATCGCGATGACGATCAAGGTACTTTGCGTGTGATGTACCACGACCTTGTCGATAATCGTCTGCGTGAATAACGGCGTTGCCAGCGCGATTAACTGGATCACCAGCGAGGCCAACAAAATCTCCTGCCACAGGCGCTTGTACTTCAGCAATTCTGGAACGAACCAAGCGAAGCCGAATGTACGGGGTTGCTGTGCGCGCATGCCTAAGTCCGGGTCGTTAACGGCTTCCGCCTTAGGTCTGACCCGGGTGATCATACCTTGGTAAATGTGTTCAAAATGCTCGAGCGGCATGGTTTGCGGCTTAGGCTGCTCTGCACTGACGAACAGGACTTGGTCACCAGTTGCCTGCAGTACCAGCATCGGGACCAAGTCCCCAATCGTGTCGCCACCTTGATTGGTAGCCCCCCCGACATCATCAGCGCCGCACTCAACCAAACCCCAAGCCACCAGCGGAAAGGATTCCTTGTGTAAATTTTTTCCCCGCGCTTTGCGCAGAGCCGTGTCGAAACCGTACCCTTCGCCGGTTAGATTGAACGAGCGCAAAGTGTACGGCGCGGCGGTTTGCTGCTTTGCCAGCGCCAGCGAGAATGGGGTTCTGTGTACTGCGCAGAGCGTTTGCAATGCCCAAAAAAAACCGTGTTGTTGTACTGGAAGATGTTCCATATTCTGCCGAGGTATTTTATCGGGTAAGCATCATGCTGCTCGAGTCGCCATCTTCCGGAAACGATACAAATACCACCTGCGGAATTGCCTTGCGGCAAGTGTAGCAAGTGTTTCGCATAGAAAATCTATCGAAAACCCACTTTTAGTGAAATTGGGCAATATTTTTTGATTTTCCGTACCACTCGCACCAACAAAAAAAGGCCCGCATCCAATGGATGCAGGCCTTTGATTTTCTTGCTGAGTTCTGGTGGGAAGTGCAAGTTTCGAACTTGCGACCCCTGCAGTGTGAAAGCTCAGATACGAGACAGTAGGAGCGGCCCAAGGACGGGCTTCATTGGGAGAGCCTGCGATTGACGACTCCCGAGAAATCCCGAGAGACTCCGTACTGACTCCGTACTCGCCCTCCAAATTTTCTTTGACACGGCGTTGATACGCTGGATTTCCCACAATGCCATCGAAACGGTGTAACTGCCAGAACTCACGCGCGAACAAGTCTAAGCTTTCGGGCAACACCTCAGTGCAAAACCCGCACGGACAAATTACTCAGGCGGTACCCGGCCACGTGCGAAAAGTGATCTGCTGACGGCCGCACAAATGAATGGCACCTCCGTGGATCAGCTTTGCCTAAATTATGGCTCAGGAATGTCTACAATAGTCGTGGCGATTCATTCCCTAGCTGGCAGTAACATGTAAAGCGAATTGGGCGGAGATTAAACAACGCTATCCCCGCCGGCTTCCGGTATTCAGCGCAGCGCCACCGCGTCGGTTTGCGAAGATTGCCAACCACCGCCAAGCGCCTTGAAAGCAGCAACCGCCGCACGTGCGGACTCAGTTTGCGCTTGCGCCCGCATGTCCGAGGCCCGCAGCAAGTTCTCGTCGGCCTGGAGGACTTCGATCAAGCTAACCACGCCTTTCTGATAAGCGGCGAACGATGCCTTCCTTGCAAAGCCCAGGGAGTCCACGCCTTGCCCCAGCATGGCGGCCTGCCCTTCACGCTTGACCAGATCCGACAGCGCGTTTTCCACGTCCGAGGTAGCCCGCAGCGCCGCCAGCCGGTAAGCGGACAGCGCCTCCGCCTCCTGCCCCTTGGCCTGATCAATTTGCGCATTGATGCGGCCGAAGTCAAACAGCCGCCAGCGCAGCCCCAGCACGCCGGAGCCTTGGCTGGCGCCGCCGGTGAACAGATTGCCGCCAGAGACCGATGTCGCGCCACCTATCATCCCGCCGAAGGACAGCTTCGGGTAAAACTCGGAGATGGCCATGCCGATGCGCGCGTTCGAGGCGGCGAGGCGGCGTTCGGCAACGATCAGATCCGGCCGGCGGCGCAACAAATCTCCGGGTGTACCGGTGGCTGCGATCTGTGGCGCAGCCGGAATCGCGCGCGCAATCGCCAACTCCTCCCGATACGTTCCAGGTGCGGTGCCCAGCATCACATCCAGCGAATTCATGGCCGTTTCCAATCCAGCCTCCAGTACCGGCACCGCCGCCCTCACCTGAGCCAGCGCGCCTTCGACCTGCCGCACCTGCAGTTCCGCGACCAGCCCCTTGCCATACAGCAAATTGATCGTCGCCAGCAGTTCTTGTTGTGTCTTGACCTGATTGCGAGCTACGTCAAGGCGGGTTTGCAGGCCGCGAATGCCGATGTAGATGTCGGCAGTCTCCGCTGCGACCGCCAACCGCGTCGCCGCCGCCCCGGCAGCCGATGCCTGATACTCTGCAAGCGCGGCCTCGCGCCCGCGACGCAAGCCGCCAAATAGGTCGAGGTCCCAACCGATGCCGAGGTTGGCTTCGTACGCGTTTCCATAGCGCTCAAAATTTGGCTGGGCGTTAAGCACTTGTCCCAGCGGCGTTTCCACCGATTGGTAGGCGCGCGCCGCTTGCGCATTGACGGAGCCCGATGGCAGCAGCGCTGCATTGGCCGCTCCAAGTCCGGCGCGTGCCTGCGCGACCCGGGCGGACGCCTGCGCGAGATCCAGATTCTGTTCCAATGCAAGCGTGACGAAGCGCGTAAGTTGCGGATCGCCAAAGCCGGCCCACCACGTGGCGAATTCGGTACCGGCACTGGCGTGTCTTTGCTCGACGGCTGCTTGTCCAAGGTAGCGATCCGGCAAGCGCATGTCGGGACGGACGTAGTCAGGTCCGACCGCACAACCGGTGGCAATGCAAGCGACGGCGAACGAAATGAGTGTGCGTTTGAGTAGCATAGGATTTTTCGCATAGTGAAGAAGTCATGGTGACTATATCACGTATTGGTCACTTGTTGTGCAAATCAACGACTAGCATTAAGCTGTCGGACATGACTAAACCCACCACCAATCAGAGCGCCGCCCGCGGCCCTGTCGATCACGAAGTACGCGATCAAATCGTTTCCGCCGCTACCGCACACTTCCGCCTGTACGGCTATGAAAAGACCACCGTCTCCGACCTGGCTAAAGCCATCGGCTTTTCCAAGGCGTATATTTACAAGTTTTTCGAGTCCAAACAAGCCATCGGAGAACTCATCTGCGCAAACTGCCTGCGCGAAATCGAAACCGATATCAGGGCAGCCATTGACAGCGCAGACCGGGCTCCAGAGAAGCTACGCCGCATGTTCAAGGCGATTGTTGAATCCAGCATGCAATTATTCTCTGAAGATCGGAAGCTATATGACATCGCGGCGTCTGCCGCCACCGAGCATTGGGAAGCCGTGCGGGACTACGAATTGCGTATCCAACAAATGCTGCAGGAGGTGTTGCGCCTGGGCCGGGAAACCGACGATTTCGAGCGAAAGACGCCACTGGACGAGGCGGCGAATGCCATTTACCTGGTCATGCGCCCTTACCTCAATCCGCTGCTGTTGCAATACAGCTTTGACTCCACCGACGACGCGCCGGCTCAACTATCGAGCCTGGTGCTACGAAGCTTGTCAAGATGATCATGAAGAAACGACGGTGACTATTGACATATTTAGTCACTAGTCTCAAAATGAAATCCTGTTTTGTTCATTTACGGGATTTCTATGCTTCGCCGTCGCCTCATTTTCTCCGCTGTCATGTCCGTATTGCCGCTGATGCTGGTCGCCTGCGGCGAGAAAAAGCTATCTGACCCACGTACCGATGCCCCGTTGGTGCGCGCCGCAATCGTCAAGGAAGCGGCGCTTGCTGCACGGGCGTTCACCGGAACCGTCGCCGCCAGGGTGCAAAGTGATCTGGGCTTTCGGGTCGCCGGTAAAGTGCTGGAGCGCTTGGTGGATACTGGCCAAACCGTAAAGCGCGGCCAAGCACTGATGCGCATTGATCCGGTCGATCTAAAACTCACCGCTCTAGCCCAACAAGAAGCGGTCGCGGCTGCCCGCGCCCGCGCGCAGCAAACGGCGCAGGACGAAGCACGCTACCGCGACCTGCGTGGCACCGGCGCAATTTCGGCGTCTGCTTATGACCAAATCTCGGCCGCTGCCGATGCTGCGAAAGCCCAGCTGAAAGCAGCCGAAGCCCAAGCCGAAGTGGCGCGCAACGCCAGCCGCTATGCCGAACTGGTGGCGGACGCTGATGGCGTCGTCATGGAAACACTGGTCGAACCCGGCCAGGTCGTCGGCGCAGGACAGGCGGTCATACGTATCGCCCATGCAGGCCGCCGCGAGGCCATCATTCAACTCCCCGAAACGCTACGTCCTGCGATCGGCTCGACCGGGTTGGCCGCGCTTTTTGGCAAGGATGGCGCAGCTGCTCCGACCAAACTAAGGCAGCTTTCGGATACAGCAGACCGCCTCACACGTACTTTTGAGGCGCGCTATGTGCTGGAGGGCGAGTTGGCCAACGCGCCGCTCGGCGCCACGGTGACTATCCAAATCCGGGATGTGCAGTCCGCTCCGCAGAGCGCCTGGCCGGTACCACTAGGCGCGCTGTTTGACGCTGGCAAGGGGCCAGGTGTCTGGGTGATTCAGGGCCAACCGACCAAAGTCAACTGGCGTCCGGTTACAGTCCAGCGTTTGGGCGACGACACCGCGCTAATCACCGCTCAACTCAAGCAAGGTGAGCGGATCGTTGCACTTGGCGCGCACCTGCTGCGCGACGGCGCGCAAGTGCGTGTCGCCGGCCAAGCTGCAGCGGGCGCAGGAGCGCAACCATGAGCGCAAGTCGTTTCAACCTGTCAGCGCTTGCCGTACGCGAGCGCTCCGTCACATTGTTCCTGATTTTCCTGATCTCCGTAGCTGGGATCGTTTCGTTCTTTAAATTGGGACGTGCAGAAGATCCCGCTTTCACGGTCAAGGTAATGACCGTGGTCACCGCCTGGCCAGGCGCAACCGCGCAAGAGATGCAGGACCAGGTCGCCGAAAAGATCGAGAAGCGGCTGCAGGAGTTGCGCTGGTATGAGCGTAGCGAAACCTACACCCGGCCGGGATTGGCGTTCACAACCTTGACGCTGCTGGACAGCACACCGCCGGCAGAAGTGCAGGAACAGTTCTACCAGGCGCGCAAGAAAGCCGGCGATGAAGCCGGCAACCTGCCAACTGGCGTGATCGGCCCCATGGTCAACGACGAATATGCGGACGTTACTTTTGCGCTGTTCGCGCTGAAGGCCAAGGGCGAGCCGCAGCGCTTGCTGGTGCGGGATGCCGAGACGCTACGTCAACGCCTGCTGCATGTGCCGGGCGTTAAAAAGGTCAACATCGTTGGCGAACAATCCGAGCGCGTCTTTGTCGAGTTCTCGCATGAACGCCTGTCGACCTTGGGAGTCAGCCCGCAGGAAGTGTTCGCCGCGCTGAACAATCAGAATGTCCTGACGCCGGCCGGCTCGGTGGAAACCAAGGGGCCGCAAGTATTCATTCGCCTCGACGGCGCTTTCGATGAATTGCAGAAGATCCGCGATACACCCGTCGTTGCGCAAGGTCGTACCTTGAAACTGTCGGACATCGCCACGATCAAGCGCGGCTATGAAGACCCTGCAACCTTCATGCTGCGGAACGGCGGCGAGCCTGCCCTGCTGCTCGGCATCGTTATGCGTGACGGTTGGAACGGGCGCGACCTCGGCAAGGCACTCGATCAAGAGGTGGGCGCGATCAATGCCGAACTGCCACTCGGCATGGGACTGACCAAGGTCACCGATCAGGCCGTCAACATCAGTTCGGCGGTCGATGAATTCATGGTCAAGTTCTTCGTTGCGCTACTGGTGGTGATGGTGGTGTGTTTTGCCAGCATGGGCTGGCGCGTCGGCATCGTGGTTGCTGCAGCTGTGCCGTTGACCTTGGCGGTGGTCTTCATTGTAATGGCCGCCACTGGCAAGAACTTTGACCGCATCACGCTGGGCTCATTGATTCTGGGACTGGGCCTGCTGGTGGACGACGCCATCATCGCCATCGAAATGATGGTGGTGAAGATGGAAGAAGGCTACAGCCGTATCGGCGCGTCCGCCTACGCCTGGAGCCATACCGCTGCGCCTATGCTGTCGGGCACACTGGTCACGGCGGTTGGCTTCATGCCCAATGGCTTCGCGCGCTCCACTGCGGGGGAGTACACCAGCAATATGTTCTGGATCGTTGGCATCGCACTGATTGCCTCGTGGGTGGTCGCCGTGGTCTTCACCCCTTACCTCGGCGTCAAACTGCTGCCCGAACTCAAACAGGTCGAGGGCGGCCACGACGCGCTCTACAACACCCCGCGCTATAACCGCTTCCGTCAGATACTGAAGCGCGTCATCACCCGCAAATGGCCGGTTGCAGGTGCGGTGGTAGGACTGTTCATCCTGGCGATTCTGGGCATGGCCGTGGTCAAGAAACAATTCTTCCCGATCTCTGATCGTCCGGAAGTCCTGGTCGAGGTACAGATGCCATATGGTGCGTCGATTGTGCAAACCAGTGCGGCCGCAGCGAAGGTGGAAGCATGGCTGTCCAAACAGGCAGAAGCGAAGATCGTCACCGCCTACGTTGGCCAGGGGGCTCCGCGCTTCTACCTGGCCATGGGGCCTGAACTGCCTGACCCGTCGTTCGCAAAGATCGTGATCCGCACCGATAACCAGAATGAGCGCGACGCGTTGAAGCAGCGCTTGCGCATGGCGGTTTCCGCCGGCCTCGCACCGGAAGCGCGCGTGCGTGTCACCAAATTGGTGTTTGGCCCTTACTCGCCATACCCAGTTGCTTACCGGGTCACCGGACCAGATACGGACAAGCTACGCAGCATCGCGGCAGAGGTGCAACAAGTCATGGAAGCAAGTCCGATGATGCGTACTGTGAATAACGACTGGGGCACCCGCACGCCTACACTGCATTTCACACTGCAGCAGGATCGGTTGCAGGCCGTCGGCCTGACCTCCACCGCCGTCGCGCAGCAACTGCAATTCCTGCTGAGCGGTGTGCCGGTGACCACGGTACGTGAAGATATCCGTACGGTGCAAGTTGTGGCCCGGTCTGCCGGCGGCAACCGCCTCGACCCAGCCAAGATTGCCGACTTCACACTGACCGGCGCGGGAGGGCAACACATCCCGCTATCGCAGGTGGGCAAGGTCGATGTGCGCGCAGAGGAACCGATCATCCGTCGCCGCGACCGGATGCCGACCATGACCGTGCGAGGCGACATTGCCGATGGTTTGCAACCACCGGACGTATCCGCCGCCATCACCGGGCAGCTGCAGCCCATCATGGACAAGCTGCCAAGCGGCTACCGTATCGAGGAGGCTGGCTCGATCGAGGAGTCTGGCAAGGCGACGAAAGCGATGCTGCCACTGTTCCCGATCATGCTGGCGATTACCCTGCTGATCATCATATTCCAGGTGCGCTCGATTTCCGCGATGGTCATGGTGTTCCTGACCAGCCCGCTGGGATTGATCGGCGTGGTACCGACCTTGATCTTGTTCCAGCAGCCATTCGGCATCAATGCGCTGGTCGGGTTGATTGCGCTGTCGGGCATCCTGATGCGCAACACGCTGATCCTGATCGGACAGATACACCATAACGAACAGGCGGGCCTGGATCCATTCCAGGCTGTGGTCGAGGCCACCGTGCAGCGTTCTCGTCCCGTGATCCTGACCGCGTTGGCGGCAATCCTGGCCTTCATTCCGCTGACCCATTCGGTGTTCTGGGGCACGCTCGCCTATACGCTGATCGGTGGGACCTTCGCCGGGACAGTGCTGACTCTGGTGTTCCTGCCAGCCATGTATTCCATTTGGTTCAAGATCGGTCCGACCACGAAAGCAGAGCCGCATCGCAGCCTGCACGCCGTAACGGCGCACTGATTTGCTCTTCTTAAATATCCACACAAATCGAAAGGATTTTTCATGTCGAAATCTACTGTTGTCATTATTACCGGCGTGTCATCAGGCATCGGACGTGCCGCCGCAGAAAAATTCACAAAACAAGGATGCCAGGTGTTCGGTACCGTGCGTAGTATCGCCAACGCCAAGCCGCTGCCCGGCGTCACACTCATCGAGATGGATGTGCGCGACGACGCGGCGGTTCAACGTGGGATCAACATGGTCCTCGGTCAGGCCGGCCGCATCGATGTCCTGGTCAACAACGCGGGCATGAACCTGATCGGCGCGGTGGAGGAGACGACCACCAGCGAAGCCGCATCGCTGTTCGACACCAATGTATTGAGCATCTTGCGCACTACCCAGGCAGTGCTCCCGCACATGCGAGCACAGGGCCAGGGAAGAATTGTCAATGTCAGCTCGGTGCTCGGCTTTCTGCCGGCACCGTACATGGGACTGTATTCGGCCTCCAAGCATGCAGTGGAGGGATTGTCCGAGAGCCTGGATCATGAGGTGCGCCAGTTCGGGATCCGCGTCACACTGGTCGCGCCGTCCTTTACCAAGACCAATCTGGACGCCAACTCGCCTCAGGCCAATTCCAGAATCCCGGACTACGACCGCGAACGGGATCTGGCAGCGCGCACCGTCGCCAATACTGTCAGCGACGCACCTGCCCCATCCGGGGTGGCCAACACGATCGTCGAAGCTGCCCTGGGTGCCTGGCGCATGCGCCGCACGCCCGCTGGAGAGGCATCGCTGTTGAGTAAATTGCGCCGTTTCATGCCTGCCGGCCCGGTCGACTCTAGCCTGAGAAAGACATTTGGGCTGGCTTGAACCTTCACCATGAACTTCACTATCAATCGTTCCTGAGACTGCACCTTGAACCCAAGCCCCCCCATCTGCTTCGTCACACCCTACGATTCGCCGAACAAGTCTAAATAGGCAAAGGGACGGGCTGGCGGAGCCCGTGTCTTCCAGACCCTTTCGAACGCCGCCTGCAATTAATCCGACGCGTAAGCGCAGACGACTGTCGATTGGGAATACGACCGAACAATCTACTAGATAGCTCACATGCTGCCGAAGAATACAAACAGGAAAAATCATCCGCACTTTTCCGTACTCTTCATGCCAACAAGCAAAAAAGGCCCGCGTCAGATTGACGCAGGCCTTTGATTTTCTTGCTGAATTCTGGTGGGAAGTGCAAGTTTCGAACTTGCGACCCCTGCAGTGTGAATGCAGTGCTCTACCCCTGAGCTAACCTCCCGAAGCGGGGCGAATTATCGCATACAACCTGCCCGCAGGGGAAGGCCATGGGCGAAAATTCTATCGATCTTTTTACGCGGCGGCCGGCGGAGCGGTCGTCGCGGTCCAGATGCACTGCCCTTTGACGGCCTTGTCCAGCCCCGCCAAGGTGGCCGCATGCGCCGCCAGCTCGTCGTCCGAGGCCGGCAGGAAGATGATGTCGGCCAGCGGCACCGGCTCCAGCAACTCGGCGCCGGCCACCACTTCCTCTTCCGCGTCCATGCCCAGGCTGTTCTGCCCGCGCGTCATCGACAGGTAGACGTCGGCCAGCAGCTCGGCATCGAGCAACGCGCCGTGCAGCTTGCGGTGCGAGTTCGACACGCCGTAGCGGTCGCACAGCGCGTCGAGCGAGTTGCGCTTGCCCGGATGGAGCTCCTTGGCCTGCACCAGCGTGTCGATCACGCCGCCGATGTGGCTGGAAAAGTCCGGCAAGTTCAACAGCTTGAATTCGTGATTCAGGAAACCCAGGTCGAACGGCGCATTGTGAATGATGACTTCGGCGCCCTGGATGTAGGCGCGCAGATCTTCGACGATCTGGTGGAATTTCGGCTTATCACTCAGGAACTCCGTGGTCAGGCCGTGGACGTTCAGCGCGCCCTCTTCCGACTCGCGTTCCGGGTTGATGTAGACGTGGAAGTTATTCCCCGTCAGCATGCGGTTATTCAGCTCGACGCAACCGATCTCGATGACGCGGTTGCCCAGTTTGGGGTTGATACCGGTGGTTTCGGTATCGAGTACGATTTGGCGCATAGTGTTCTGTGGTGGCTACATCTGGACGGAGGAGTATAACAGGCCGCTGCCGCTCAACGGCCGCGTGCCAGTTCGACGCCGCGATTGGCCAGCATGTCGGCCCGTTCGTTGCCCGGATGGCCGTTGTGGCCGCGCACCCAGCGCCATTCGACGGTGTGCATGGCCTGCGCGGCGTCCAGCGCGCGCCACAGGTCCTCGTTCTTGACCGGCTCCTTGGCGGCGGTCTTCCAGCCGCGCGCTTTCCAGCCGTGTATCCATTCGCTGATGCCTTTTTGCACATACTGGCTGTCGGTGTGCAGCGTGACCATGCACGGGCGCTTGAGTGCGTTGAGCGCTTCGATCACCGCCTGCAATTCCATGCGATTGTTGGTGGTGTCGCGGGTGCCGCCGCAAATTTCCTTCTCGGCGCCTTCGGCCACCAGGAACGCGCCCCAGCCGCCGAGGCCGGGATTACCCTTGCATGCGCCGTCCGTAAAAATCTCTACCTTATCCATCCTGCTGTTCCCGCCTTTTATTTGTTGCCGGCACGACCGCGGGGGCCGACGCCGTTTTTTTGGTCCAAGCCGGACCGATCAAATGCATGCCTTTCACGCGCTTGATCGCCTGCACGATATAGACGCCGCCCAAGTACGGCCACCAGCGCGGCCCGGCATTATCCATGAATGCGTAGCGATGCAGCCACTTTTCTGTGCGGCAGGCCGGCGCGTAGCAGCCGAAGTGACTCTGGCTGGCGCCCATATTCAATAATTTTAACCAGTCTTTCATGCGCGGCATAGAGATCAACTCCTCCGTGCGCGGCAGGAAGGAGGTACCGCCGACGCGCCGCAGCACGTGGCGCGCGCCCCACAGGCTGGCCGGGTTGAAGCCGCAGATGATGACCTGCCCTTCCGGGATCAGCACCCGCTCGACCTCGCGCAGCACCTGGTGCGGATCGGTGGAAAATTCCAGCACATGCGGCAGCACCACCAGGTCGATCGATTGCGAAGCGAACGGCAGCTCGGTGCAGTCGAGCGTCAGCGCAACCGGACGCTGCGCGGCATCGGTGACGGCGCGCACTTTGCGGTCGACCAGGAACTTGTACGGCATGCGGTTGGCGGCCAGTGCATCGATTTGAGGCATGCCGATCTGCACCGCGTTGAAACCGAAGATATCGGCTGTTAAATTATCGAGACAGGTTTGTTCCCACTCACGCAAGTACACACCGGCGGGCGTTTGCAGCCAGCCTTCCAGCGCTATAATGGATTTCTCAGATCCTGCCTTGTCCATGCCTAGCCTTTTTGCGATCCAATGACCAATTCATCTACTCAAGCACTCAGCGTTCTGACGGTTCCCGCGTTCCACGACAACTATCTGTGGCTGATCCATGACGGCGTCAACGCCGTCGCCGTCGACCCCGGTGACGCCAAGCCCATCCGGGCTGCGCTCGAAGCAAACGGACTCAAGCTCACCGCCATTCTACTCACCCATCACCATGCTGACCATATTGGCGGCGTCCCTGAATTATTACAGCATTATCAGGTTCCCGTTTTCGGTCCGCGCAACGAGACCATTGCCGCGGTCACTTTACCGGTCGGCGAAGGCAAGGTGTTCGACGTACCCGGCCTGCCGCTGCGGCTGTCGGTGCTCGACGTGCCCGGCCACACCATGGGCCACATCGCTTACGTGCGCGAAGCGTCCGACGATGCGCCGACCTGGCTGTTCTGCGGCGACACGCTGTTTGCCGGCGGCTGCGGCCGCCTGTTCGAAGGCACGCCGGCCCAGATGATCAGCTCACTGGGCAAACTGGCCGCACTACCAGATGATACCAAGGTCTACTGCGCCCACGAATATACGCTGTCCAACCTGCGCTTCGCGCGCGTGGTGGAGCCGGACAATGTGGCCCTGCAGGAACGGGTCAAGGTGGAGACCGACAAGCGCGAGCACAACCTGCCGACGGTGCCGAGCACGATAGGCGTGGAAAAGGCGACCAATCCCTTCCTGCGCTACCGCGAACCGGCCATCGCAGAACAATTGGTGCAGGCCGGACGGCTGGACCGCATCGATACGCCGCTGGCCACCTTCACCGCGCTGCGCTTGTGGAAAAATGACTTCTAATTGAAAACGGCCCTTGCGGGCCGTTGTCTTTTTCTTGGTTAGATCTCTTCGTACAGCGGCAGGGTCAGGAACTCCGCGAACTCGGTCGAGGTCGACATCTCTTCGAAGATGTGACCGGCGCGCACGTAGGTCGGACCGTCGCCGCCCGGCGCATCGCGCTGCACTTTGACCAGCTCTTCCTTGATCATTGCGCGCACCATGTCGGCGGTCACTTTACGGCCGTCTTCCAGCACGCCCTTGTCCGAACGGATCCATTGCCATACTTGCGAACGGCTGATTTCCGCCGTGGCCGCATCTTCCATCAGGTTGTGGATAGGCACGCAACCGTTGCCTGCCAGCCAGCTGCCCAGGTAGTGGATACCGACGTTGATGTTGTAACGCAGGCCGGCTTCGGTGATCGGCGCTTCCGGCTTGAAGTCCAGCAGCTGCGCGGCGGTCACGTCGATGTCCGGACGCTGCTTGTCGATTTGGTTAGGCTTGTCGCCCAGTACTTTGGTGAACTCGGTCATCGCCAGTTCCACCAGGCCCGGGTGGGCAACCCAGCCGCCGTCGTAGCCGTCGGTGGCGTCGCGCGCCTTGTCGTTGCGCACGCCGCCCATGGCGATCTCGTTTTTCTCCGGATCGTTCTTGATCGGAATCAGCGCGGCCATGCCGCCGATCGCCGGCGCGTTGCGCTTGTGGCAGGTCTTCAGCAACAGCAAGGCGTAGGCGCGCATGAACGGCGCGGTCATCGTCACCTTGGCGCGGTCGGCCAGGCAGAAGTCCTTGTCCAGCTTGAACTTCTTGATGCACGAGAAGATGTAGTCCCAACGGCCGGCGTTCAGGCCCGAGCTGTGTTCGCGCAGTTCGTACAGGATTTCGTCCATCTCGAAGGCGGCCAGGATGGTCTCGATCAGCACGGTGGCTTTGATCGTGCCCTGTGGCAGGCCCAGTTCGTTTTGCGTCATCACGAAGATGTCGTTCCACAGGCGCGCTTCCAGGTGCGATTCCATCTTCGGCAGGTAGAAGTATGGACCGGCGCCGCGCGCCAGCTGCTCTTTGGCGTTGTGGAACATGAACAGCGCGAAGTCGAAGATGCCGCCGGAAATGCGCTTGCCGTCGACCAGCACGTGCTTCTCGTCCAGGTGCCAGCCACGTGGGCGCACCACCAGGGTGGCGATCTTGTCGTTCAGCTTGTAGGACTTGCCGTTCTGCTCGAGCGAAATGGTGCGGCGCACAGCGTCGAACATATTGATCTGGCCGGTGATCTGGTTGTCCCAGTTCGGCGTGTTCGAATCTTCGAAGTCGGTCATGTAGCTGTCGGCGCCCGAGTTGAAGGCGTTGATGACCATCTTGCGCTCGACCGGGCCGGTGATTTCCACGCGGCGGCATTCCAGCGCCTTCGGAATCGGGGCGATCTTCCAGTCGCCGGCGCGGATGTGCGCGGTCTCGGCCAGGAAGTCGGGACGCTCGCCGGCGTCCAGGCGCTTGGCGCGTTCGACGCGCACGGCCAGCAATTGTTGACGGCGAGCTTCGAACTCGCGGGTCAGCTTGACCACCAGCGACAGTGCCTCGGTGGTCAGGATGTTTTCGTAGCCAGGCTTGATCTCGCCCGTGATTTCCATGCCTGCCGGCAGATTGATGGTGGACTGCGTCATGAGGTCTCTCCGAAAGAAAATATTAACTACAAGATCAAATTATAAGCACTGGCCTTCTTGTTGCACGTTGATTCTTTTAGTGTGCAGACTCAGTTACGCCTTGATATGTTTTACAGTATATTCACTAATAAGTTATGCAAACGAGACTAAAAATCACATCATCTATGCGTTTTTATCACAAATGACGGGCTAGGCTTTCCATGGGTCAATTCAGACAGATTTCCACCTTCGTAGAAGTAGTGTCCAAGGGCAGCCTGTCGGCCGCCGCGCGGGCCGAGGGCATTGCGCCCGCCATGATAGGACGCCGCCTGGACGCGCTGGAAAGCCGTCTGGGTGTCAAACTTTTGCAACGCACCACGCGCAAACTGGCGCTGACCAACGAGGGCGCGGCCTTTCTGGAGGATTGCCAGCGCATCCTGGCCGAGCTGGAGGAAGCGGAAACCGCCGTCGCCGAACGTAGCGCGCACGCCACGGGGCACCTGATGATCTCGGCCCCGGCCGGTTTCGGACGCCAGCACGTGGCGCCGTTGATCCCCTCCTTCCTGGCCGAGCACCGCGATGTCAGCGTCACGCTCAACATGAGCGACCGCGTGGTGGACATCGTCGGCGAAGGCATCGACGTCGCGATCCGCATCGCCAGCCTGTCCGATTCCAACCTGGTCAGCGTCAAGCTGGCCGACAACGAACGGGTGGTGGTGGCCGCGCCCTCCTACCTCAAGCGCCACGGCGAGCCGAAAACGCTGGCCGACCTGGCCAAGCACAACTGCCTGGCGATCAGCAGCGAAGGCAGCCAGCGCGGCTGGACCTTCCGCGACAACGGCAAGAACGTGGTGATGAAGGTCAACGGCAACATGGGCAGCAACGACGGCCAGGTGCTGCACGACTGGGCGCTGGCCGGCAAAGGCCTGGCGTGGCGCTCGATGTGGGAAGTGGGAAATGAGATCGAAGCGGGCAAGCTGCAAACCGTGCTCAACGAGCATGCCGCGCCGGGCAACGATATTTATGCGGTGTTCGCGCAGCGCCGTCACTTGCCGCTGCGGATACGCGCCTTCGTGGACTTCCTGCGGCACACCTATGCGCAGCCGGACTACTGGCGCAAATCCTGGAAATGATGCCGTTTGGGCCGCCCGCACAAAAACGCGGGCGAAAAAAAATCCTCGGATACCGAGGATTTCTTTATTTCGTTAGATTCAGCGTATTAGATTGGCTGAATGTTCGAAGCTTGCTTGCCCTTAGGACCAGCGGTCACTTCAAAAGAAACGCGTTGGTTCTCTTGCAGCGACTTGAAGCCTGCGGACTGAATCGCCGAGAAGTGAGCGAACAGATCTTCGCCGCCTTCGTCAGGGGTGATAAAGCCGAAGCCCTTCGAATCATTGAACCATTTTACGATACCAGTTGCCATTACAATTCCTATTTCAGTTAAGTTGGGCTTGCGCCCGTGATATCGTTTGAGGCAAGAAAGAAATGACAGACTAACTGCACTACTCTTGAATCTAAACGATCCCGCATTATACCCATTTACGAGAGAAAAACACGCTTTCACGAAAATAAATGCAAAGCCATCCTTTTTTTGGTAGAACACAGCCTAAAAGATAACTTTCCATCGCTCAACACTCGTAAGTCCGGGCGTATGTAACACTATAGACAACTTAATAGTACGCGACTTGAGCTGGATCAAGCGCACGTTTACTCATAAGTTGTTGCATGCGCGTCACGGGCAGCCCATTTCAGCAGCTTTTCCACCTCCGGCACCACCGCAGGCCAGCCTGTATGGTCGGCCAAAACGCCGCGCACCATCTGTTCGATGCGCCGCGCTTGTTGCCCAAACATGGCAAAACCAAAGGTCCCGGCCGATCCGGCCACGCCATGCAGCAATTCGTGGAGCTGATGCAGATGCGCATCCGGCGGCAACTCGTCCCCGGATGCCTGGCAGACGGCGAACGCCTGGGTGATCTGTTCGAGCGTCCCCGGCACGGTCGCGGCGAATTTTTCGCTCAACGCCGCCAGTCGGGCACGGAAGGCTGGATCCTCAGGCATCGCCATGATGTTTACTTGGTGCCGAAGATGCGGTCGCCGGCATCGCCCAGGCCCGGGACGATATAAGCGTGGTCGTTCAGGTGCGAATCCAGCGAGGCGCAGTAGATTTTTACGCCAGGATGGGCATTCTGGAACACTGTGATGCCTTCCGGCGCCGCCACCAGCGCCAGGAAGATGATCTGTTCGTCGGTCACGCCGCGCTTTTTCAGTACGTCGACCGCATGCACGGCCGAATTTCCGGTCGCCACCATCGGGTCGCACAGGATGAAGGTACGTTCAACCGTGTCCGGCAGGCGCACCAGGTATTCCACCGGCTGGTGGGTTTCCGGATCGCGGAACACGCCAATGTGGCCGACGCGGGCCGACGGCACCAGGTCCAGCAGCCCGTCGCTCATGCCGATGCCGGCGCGCAGGATAGGAACGATGGCCAGCTTGCGGCCGGCGATGACCGGCGCGTCGATGGTCATCAAAGGGGTTTCGATGGTGCGGGTGGTCAGCGGCAGGTCGCGGGTGATCTCGTAACCCATCAGCAGCGTGATTTCCTTGAGCAGGTCGCGGAAGGTACGGGTCGACGTATCCTTGGCGCGCATGTGGCTCAGTTTATGTTGGATCAGCGGATGGTCGGTGATGAACAGATTAGGAAAACGCGGATCTTGTTTCATTGTTTGCTCTTTTTAGTCGGTATGTGCCGGTCATTATACTAGGCCTCAGGTCCCAGAAACATGGCGACCGCCTCTTCCGCTATCTGGTCCAGGTTCGATCCCTGGCCCGGCTTGTACCACAACACGCTGTAGTTAATGGCGCCCATCAGCAGCAGGCGGGCGACCGCGCTATCGCTGCGCAGCAGGCCGGCGGCCGATAGTTCGTTCACCACGTCCTGCCACAGCTGATCGTAGCGGTCGCGCAGCACCTGCACGCGTTCGCGCAGCTCCGGCGTCAGGCGGCGCCAGTCGTACAGCAGCACCGGAATGAAGTCGTGGCCCTCGCCCAGCACGATCTCGAGGTGCGCGCGCACCAGCGCCTGGAACTTGGCGCGCGGCGGCAGTTCACCGGCGGCGATCTGCTCGGCGGCCGGCAGCCCCGCCACCAGGCCCTCCTCCATCACGGCGGCGAGGATCTCCTGCTTGCTCTTGAAGTGATAGAACGGACTGCCGGAGCGCATGCCGACCGCATCGGCGATATCGCGCGTGGTGGTGCCGTCGAAGCCGCGTTCGCGGAACAGGCGCGCAGCCACGCGCACCAGATCGGCGCGGCGGTTGTCGACAGGAGCTGTATTCGTCATAACTATTTATCCAATTTATTCAAGCTGCTTACTCAACCAGTGCCCGCGCCAGGATCGCGGCGCAATCGACGCCCGCCGGCAAGCGTCCGAACGCGCCGCCCGGTTCGCGCGCCAGCCGCGATGCGACAAACGCCGACGACACATACGCCGGCGCGTGCCGCAGCAGCAGGCCCGCCTGCACCGCCAGCACAACGCGCTCGGCCAGCACGCGGGCGCCGAATTCGTCGGACTGCGGTTGTTCCAGATCGGCCAGCAAGGCTTGCGTGTAGCGGACATAGTCGGCATCGGACTCGCCGGCCAACGCCAGCTCGGCCGCCAACGCTGCGCGCGCGGCAGGAGTTTTGCCGAAGGCGCGCAGCAAGTCAAGGCACATGACGTTGCCGGAGCCTTCCCAGATCGAATTGACGGGCAGTTCGCGGTACAGGCGCGCCAGCGGGCCGTCTTCGACGTAGCCGCTGCCGCCGATGACCTCCATCGCCTCCGCGCCGAAGGCCGGGCCGCGTTTGCAGATCCAGTATTTGCCGGCCGGCGTCAGGATGCGCGCCAGCAGCGCCTGCGCCGGATCGTCACCCTGGTCGAAACAGCGCGCCAGCCGCATGCCGAAGGCTGTTGCGGCTTCCGATTCCAGCGCCAGGTCGGCCAGCACGTTTTGCATCAGCGGCTGCTCGGACAGCGGACGGCCGAACGCAGAGCGTCCACGCGCGTGATGCAGCGCGTGCGTCAGCGCGGCGCGCATGGTGCCAGCGCTACCCAGTACGCAATCGAGGCGGGTGTGGCTGCCCATTTCCAAAATCGTCGGGATGCCGCGCCCCGGCTTGCCGATCAACCAGCCGTAGGCGCCGGTGAATTCCACTTCCGACGAGGCGTTCGAGCGGTTGCCCAGCTTGTCCTTCAGGCGCTGCACGCGGATCTGGTTGCGGCTACCGTCCGGCAGGTAGCGCGGCAGGAAGAAGCACGACAATCCTGCGCTGCCCGCATCATCGGTCTGCGCCAGGATCAGGTGCGCATCGCTCTGCGGCGCCGAGAAGAACCATTTGTGCCCGACGATGCGGTACACATCCTCTCCTTCATCACCGAACATCGCGCGCGCATCGGCCGGCAGCACCGGCTCGGCGCGGGTGGTGTTGGAGCGCACGTCGGAACCGCCCTGCTTCTCCGTCATGCCCATGCCGATGATGGCGCCGCGCTTTTGCTCGACCGGCAGCGAGCGCGGATCATATTGCGTCGACAGGATCCTTGGCAGCCACTTGGCGGCGATCTTCGGCGCCTGCTTCAGCGCCGGCACCGACGCATACGTCATCGTCACCGGACATTGCGAGCCGTTCTCCAGTTGGCCGAACAGCATGTAGCGCGCCGCCCGCGCGACCTGCGCGCCAGGCCCGCCCAGCCATGGCGACGCGTGCGCGCCGTTCTCGATCAACAGCGTCATCAAGCTATGCCAAGCCGGATGGAACTCCACCTCGTCCACGCGCTTGCCGCTGCGGTCGAAGTTGCGCAGCTTGGGCGAGTGCATATTGGCCAAGCGCGCCAGGTCGAGCACCTCGGCCTGGCCCAGTTGCGCGCCCAGCGCGTGCAGCGATTCGGCCGCATCGGCGCCGCCCTCGCGCAGCAATGCCTCCTGCAAGGCCGGATCGGCCGCATACAGATTGATGTTTTCAAACGGCGCAACCGTGTTGCGCACTTCATGCGTATCGAATGGATTCATTTTTTCTCCTTCTTGGGCAGGATGCCCATCTGCTTGGCGATGATGCCCAACATGACTTCATCCGCGCCGCCGGCGATCGACATCAGCCGGCCGTCGCGGAACATGCGCGCCACGCGGTTCTCCCAGCTGTAGCCCATGCCGCCCCAGAACTGCATGCACGCATCGGGCACCATGCGCAGCAGGCGCCCGGCCTTCAGCTTGCACATCGACGCCAGCTCCGTCACATCCTGCCCGCTGATATATAGCTGCCCGGCGCGATAGGTCAGCGCGCGCAGGCTCTCCACTTCCGTCTTCAATTCCGCCAGCTTAAAATAGACATGCTGGTTATCCAGCAGCCGGCCGCCGTAAATCGCCCGTTCGCGCGCCCATTCCACCGTCAGGTCGATGCAGTTGACCAGCGTCTGCACCGCATTGGCGGCGGCCCACAGCCGCTCCTCCTGGAACTGCAGCATCTGGTAGACGAAGCCCTGCCCCTCCTCGCCGATGGCGTGGCGCTGCGGCACGCGCACCTCGTCGAAGTAAATCAGGCCGGTGTCGGAGGCGTTCATGCCGATCTTGCGGATCTTCTTGCCGACCGAGACGCCCGGCGTATCCATCGGCACCATCACCAACGTCTTGTTCTTGTGCGCCGGGCCGTCGGAGGTGTTGACCAGCACGCACATCCAGTCGGCCTGCAAGCTGTTGGTGATCCACATCTTGCTGCCGTTGATGATGTAATCGCCGCCATCCTTGCGCGCGTGGGTCTTGATGGCCGCCACGTCCGATCCCGCATGCGCTTCCGACACGCCGACGCAGCCCACCATTTCGCCGCTGATGGCCGGCGCCAGGAATTCGCGCCGCAAGGCATCCGAGCCGAAACGCGCCAGGGCCGGCGTGCACATATCGGTCTGCACGCCGATCGCCATCGGGATTCCGCCGCAATCGACATGGCCCAGCGTCTCGGCCATCGCCATCGAATACGAGTAGTCGAGGCCCAGTCCCCCGTACTCGACCGGCTTGGTCAAGCCCAGCAAACCGAGCTCTCCCATTTTCTTGAACAGGGCGTGCGCCGGAAATATGCCGGCTTCCTCCCACTCATCCACGTATGGATTGATTTCGCTCTCGATGAAGCGCTTCAGTGTGCGTTGTAATTCCTGATGTTCGTGGCTGTCAAACATGGTCTGTCCCCTTATTATCAGGTCAGACTAGCGTAAATACCGGCACGAAGCAAGCAGTTGCTTTGTTGTCGTTTGCACTCTATGATGTTCGTCCAGATAAGGAGATTCCATGACCGAAGCCTATGTGTACGAGGCCATCCGCACCCCGCGCGGCAAGGGCAAGAAAGACGGCAGTTTGCACAGCGTGAAGCCGATTACGCTGCTGTCCGGCCTGATGCGCGAGCTGCAATCGCGCCACAAACTCGACACCTCGCTGATCGACGACGTCGTGCTCGGCTGCGTCACGCCGGTCGGCGACCAGGGCGCCGATATCGCCAAGATCGCCGCGCTGGCGGCCGGCTGGGACTGGAAAGTGGCGGGCGTACAACTGAACCGTTTCTGCGCCTCGGGCCTGGAAGCGGTCAACCTGGCGGCGCAGAAAGTGCGTTCCGGCTGGGAAGACCTGGTGGTGGCCGGCGGCGTCGAGTCGATGTCGCGCGTGGCCATGGGTTCGGACGGCGGCGCCTGGGCGCTGGACCCCGAAACCAGCCTCAACACCGATTTCCTGCCACAAGGCATAGGCGCCGACCTGATCGCCATGCTGGACGGCTACACCCGCGAGCAGGTCGACGCCTACGCCATGCGCTCGCAGCAGAAGGCCGCCGCCGCGCGCGCCGCCGGCCGCTTCCGCTCGGTGGTGCCGGTGCTCGACCAGAACGGCGTGCTGATCCTGGCCGAAGACGAATTCATCAAGCCCAACACCACCATCGAAACGCTGAGCGGACTGAAGCCCTCGTTCGAGGCGGCCGGCAGGATGGGCTTCGACAGCGTGGCCCTGCGCAAATATCCGCAGCTGGCGCGGGTCGACCATATTCATACGGCCGGCAATTCGTCCGGCATCGTCGACGGCGCCGCGCTCGCGCTGATCGGCAGCAAGGCCGCCGGCAACCGGCTCGGCCTGAAGCCGCGCGCGCGCGTGCTGGCCACCGCCGTCACCGGCACCGATCCGACCATCATGCTGACCGGCCCTGCCCCGGCCGCCCGCAAGGCGCTGCTGAAAGCCGGGCTGGACATCGCCGACATCGACCTGTTCGAAGTCAACGAAGCCTTCGCCTCGGTGGTCATGCGCTTCATGACGGAGCTCGGCGTGCCGGAAGAAAAGGTCAACGTCAACGGCGGCGCCATCGCGCTCGGCCATCCGCTGGGCGCGACCGGCTGCATGCTGCTCGGCACCCTGCTGGACGAACTGGAAGCCCGCGAACTCAAGCGCGGCCTGATTACCCTGTGCGTCGGTGGTGGCATGGGCATCGCCACCATCATCGAACGCGTGTGAACGGAACGACATGATCATGATCACCACACATCAAAACGGCGGCGCCATCACCGTCATGTTGTCCGCGCGCGCCATCAATCCGCTAAGCCGCTTGTTCCAGCGCGAGCTGGCGGCCTTGATCGACAAGCTGGAAGCCAAGCGCAGCGAGCTACACGGCGTCATCATCGGCTTCCACGCCGACGCCGGCGACTCCGACCACGAAGTGGAACACCTGATGTCGCTGACAACGGCCCAGGCCGGCGATTGCATGCATATGCTGGGCGCCTACAACGCTTTGTTGCGGCGCCTGGAATGCCTGGGCATCCCGGTGATCGCCACGCTGGGCGGCGCCGTCAGCGGCCATGCGCTGGGCCTGGCGCTGGCCTGCCATCACCGCATCGGCCTGCACGACGCCACCTTCAGCCTGCCGCAAGTGCATCTCGGCGTGGCGCCGGTGGCGGGTGAGATCGCCCGCAGCGTGCGCCTGGCCGGCTTGCAGGCCGCCATGCCGCTGCTGCTGGAAGGTGCGACGCTGACGGCCGACCAGGCGCTGCGCGCCGGCCTGCTGCACGCCGTGGCCGACAACGAAGAAGAAGTGGCCGAGCTGGTGCACGGCACCATGGCGGCCGACGCGCCAGCCGTGCAGCCGTGGGACGTCAAGGGCTTTCGCCTGCCCGGCGGCGCGCTCACGTCCGCGCCGGTGCAGACCCTGCTGCAAGTGGCGCCCGCCATGCTGCGCGAGCGCACCGGCGGCCACGCACCGGCGCCGGAAGCCATCCTGTGCGCCATGGTCGAAGGCCTGCAAGTGGACTTCGACAGCGCGCTGCTGATCGAAAGCCGTTACTTCTGCCAGACCGCGATCAGCCCGGTGGCCCGCAACCTGATGCGACTGAGCCAGATCCGCGCCGACCTGGCGTCCAAGGCGACATTGGAATTGGCCGCCGCGCTGCACCAGCGCTACGCCGACGAGGTGCAAACCTTGCGGTCCGAGTCGGTGCCGGAAGCGCTGCTGCGCAACGCCGCCCGCGCCGCTGGCCTGCCGCCACCGCCCGACACCACCGACATCCCGAGCAGGGCCGACGCCGCTGCGCCGGTGCCGGTGTCTGGCCTGGCCGACATCCGGGACCGCCTTTTATATGCGCTGTCCATCACCGCGCAGGATCAGGTCACCCGTGGCGCGATCAGCAGCGACGAGGCCGACCTGGTTTCCGTGCGCCTGCTCGGATTCCCTGCCCACACCGGCGGCGCCATCCACTTTATCCAGCACATCGGCCCGCAGCACTATGCAAAACGCATTGCCGAGCTCGGCACGCGCTTCGCCTGAATCCCCCCGCACGGCTGCCCGAAACAGCCGTGCGCTCCCCTCTGCCCAGCCTATTTTTTAGCCCAACTCAATAGAAAACTGTAAAAGTAGCCCGGATGTTGTCATTTTTCATGTAATTCCACTCTCATCAGTGATACATTGCGTTCTGGTTTTGCAAGATTCGCGCAGCCACGTTACATGTATAAAATGAAAGATTAGATCCTCGCGATGTTTTCCAGTATCCCAGCCCCATCCCCGCGTCATGAATTGGATAACCTCATGGAAGAGGCGGGCGATGTTGTTTTCCGCCTGAATCAGTTGGGGCAGATACTGTTTGCCAGCAAGCGCGCGGTCACCCTGATCGCCAGTCAAACGCCGTTGGCTGGTGACACGCTGCCGCGCCTGGTGTCGCTGGACGACCAGGCGCCGATGGCCGCCCTGCTGGCCGAAGTGGGCGCATCGGGCCAGTCCCGCCTGCTGGAAGCGCGCATCAAAACACCGGACGCCGAGATCTGGCACGAGCTGCGGATCTCCTGCTACGCCAACCAGCATGGCGCCAGCGAACTGCTGGTGGTCGGCCGCGACATGACGGTGCAGCACGCCACCGAAGAGCGCCTGCGCCACATGGCCACCCACGATGCCCTGACCGAACTGCCCAACCGCCTGCTGCTGTCGGACCGCATGCGCATGGTGATCGCCAACGCGCGCCGTTCAGGACAAGGCTTCTCGGTCGCCACCATCGGCCTGGACGGTTTTAAGAAAGTCAACGACGGCCTCGGCCATCCGATCGGCGACGCCGTGCTGCGCACCGCCGCCGCCCGCCTGCGCAAGACCCTGCGCGACAGTGATACGCTGGCCCGCGTCGGCGGCGACGAGTTTGTCGCCGTGCTGCCCGGCACCGCCACCGAGGCGCAGATCAAGCTGGTCACCGGCCGCCTGATCGCCACCTTGCAGTCGCCGTTTGAAATCGAGAACCACACGATTTATGTCGGCGCTTCGGTCGGCGTGGCGGTCTATCCGCAACACGCCGAGGACGAAGTGAAGCTGGTCGCGCTGGCCGACGCCGCCATGTCGCGCGCCAAGGAAACCGGCAAGGCCCGTTGCGTGGTCTACAGCCAGTCCCAGTCCGGCCCGCCGGAGCACGATATTTCGCTGGAAGCGGCCATGTTCCAGGCGGTGCGCGAGGGCGAGTTCCTGCTGTACTACCAGCCTATCGTCGACGCCCGCACGCGCGAGATCCAGGGCTTCGAAACGCTGATGCGCTGGAAGCATCCGACCTTGGGCATGGTGCCGCCGGCCCGCTTCATCCCGATCGCCGAGACCAACGGACTCATCAATTTACTGGGCGCCTGGGCGCTGAAAGCCGCCTGCGTGCAGCTGAAACAGTTCGAAGAGGTGGCCAAGCGCAGCCTCTACATCTCTGTTAATATCAGCCCGCGGCAATTCCGCAACGATAAATTTCTCGACGTGCTGGACGATGCGATCGCCTTCTCCGGCCTACTTGGTGAGCAATTGGTTTTAGAAATTACAGAAGGCACTTTGATGATCGACCCGGTGCATGCCGAGTCCATCCTGTCCAAGATGGCGGAGCGCAACGCCCGCATCGCCATTGACGATTTCGGCACCGGCTATTCCTCGCTGGCCTACCTGAAGCGCTTCCCTATTTCCGTACTGAAGATCGACCGCACCTTCATCCGCGACCTGCCCGGTTCGCAAAAGGACGGCGCCATCTGCAACGCCGTGCTCGACCTCGCCAAGCACCTCGACTTGTCGGTGGTGGCCGAGGGCGTCGAAACCGAAGGCCAGATGGAGTACCTGGAACAGCGCGGCTGCCAGTACATCCAGGGCTACCTGACCGGCAAGCCGATGGCCGCCAACGTGGCCATGGCCGCGCTCAAGGAAAGCATCCACGTCAAAGTGGTGCCAGCCGAACTGCGCCAGGTGGCGCAATGACGGCGCGTTTCACCGCCAGCACCCCGCTGGGCGACGCCACGCTGGCGACGCTGTGGGATTGCACCCGCCGGCGCGGCGACATGCCCGGTTTCGCCAAGGCCATCACCGCCATCCTGGGCGCGATGCGCGGCGAGGACGACCAGGAATTCAATATGACCCGCACCGTGCTGTCCGATCCGGTGCTAACGCAAAAGGTGCTACGACTGGCCAACAGCGGCATGTATTCGGCCTTCGGCCAGCATGTCAACACCGTCTCCAAGGCGGTGCTGGTGCTGGGCACGGAGGCCATCGGCCACCTGGCGCTGGGCCTGAAGCTGATCGAGGAACTGGCCGCCGGCTCGCCCGACGCCACCATCGCCCACATCGAAATGGAAAAGGCCGTGCTGGCCGGGATCGTGGCGCAGCAGATCGCCTACACGGCCGAAAGCCGCCACGGCGAGGAAGCCGTGGTGTGCTCGATGCTGCACACGCTGGGCCGGATGATGATGACCTTCTACATGCCGGAACGCTGGAACGAATTGCAGCGCGCCGCCGACCAGGAAGGCCGCAACATCGACGACATCGCGCCGGAAATGCTGGGCCTGACGATGGAAGAAATCGGCCACGCCGCCGCCCTGCACTGGGGTTTGCCCGGCACGCTGGTGAACGGCATGCGCAAGGTCGCGCCGCCGGCGCCGGGCGCCGAAGTGAGCACCTCGGACTGGATCGCCGGCCTGTCGACGATGTCGGCGCTGTGCGCGGAATCGCTGTGGCACGACGATCCCGACGGCACCGCCGTGGTCAAGCAACTGGCCGAGGCCTACTCCTCCATGCTGGGCGTGGAACCGGACAACCTGATGCACGCCATCGAGCAGGCCAAGGTGGTGGCGGCGGCAGACCTGACCATCGCGCCGCTGTCGCGCCCTGCCGAGCGCCGCGCCAAGGCGCTGGCCAAGACGCGCCAGCGCGCCGCCGGCAACAAGATCCTGCTCAGCGGCCTGGCCGACATGCGTGACATGCTGGAGACGGCCAACCCCGGCCAGATGGTGCAGATCGCGCTGGAAACCGTGTACAAAGGCCTGGACTTCTCGCGCGCGGTGGCGTTTGTGCGCAACCGCAAGGACAACCAGTACACCGCCAAGATCAGCTTCGGCGAAGGCAGCAGGGAGCTGCTGCCGGCGCTGACTTTCGACGACGCCTACGAACCGAATGTATTCCACGCGGCCCTGAACAGCGACCGCGTGATCTTCATTGAAAACGCCCGCGACGCCAAGTTCGCCGCCAAGCTGCCGTTGTGGTGGAAGAGTTCCTTGTCCGAAGCACGCAGCTTCGTGATCCTGCCGCTGTCGGCCAACGGCCAGCCGGCCGGCTTCCTGTATGGCGACTGGGACGATTCCTTCCCGCCTATCCAGCTGAGCCAGACCGAGTTCTCGCTGTTGAACGACATGCGCGCGCTGGTGGTCAAGGCGGTCGAGCGCCGCCACAAGCAGGAAGCCATCTCCACCCGCAATTAATAGCTGTCGCGCTGCTGCCAACGGTAGGACAGCACGGCAGCCAGCGCGGAGCACAGCACCAGCACCGCCGCCACGTAGTACACCGACTCCGGCCCCGCCCTCTCCCACCACTGCGCCAGGAACAAGCCGCCCAGCGAGCCGCCGACGCCATATGAAATGCTCATGTACAGCGCCTGGCCGCGCGCCTGCAAAGGCCCGGAGAACCAGCGCTGCAAAGTCATCACGCACGACGAGTGATGCAGCGCGAACGTGGCCGCGTGCAGCACCTGCGCCACGATCAGCAACCACAGCACGTGCGGGCCGAAGCCGATCATCAGGAAGCGCACCAGCGCCGCCGCCAGCGTCACATACATCATCACCTTGGCGCCCCAGCGCTTGAACAGCGGCGCCTGGAAGTAGAACAGCAGCACCTCGGCCAGCACGCCCAACGACCACATGGCGCCGATCACGGTCTTGCTGTAGCCGCTGCGTTCAAGGTAAAGCGAATAGAAGGTGTACAGCGAAGTGTGGGCCGCCACCATCAGCGCGGTGGACGAGAAGAAGGCGATCACCTCGCGCCGGCGCAGCAGCGACATCAACGGCGGCGGCGCCACCTTGTGCACGCGGCGCGGCACGTCCTGCAGGCGGAACGCGGCGGCGATGGTCAGCACCAGCAGCGCGGCGGCCACCCACGGCAAGGCGATGATGCCGTAGTGTTCCAGCGCGTACGCGGCCAGCGTCACCGAGACGATGAAGCCGATCGAACCCCACATGCGGATGCGGCCATAGAAGGTCAGGTCGCCGCGCATCTCGGACAGCATCAGCGCTTCGCAGATCGGCGCCTGGCCGCTGGTGAACAGGTTCAGCACGATCATGGCCAGCATGAAGTGGGCGAAGGTGCTGCCGAAGAAGAAGCCGGAGAATCCCACCAGCGCGGCAAAGCCGGCCATGCGCAGCACCAGCACGCGGCGGTCGTAGTGATCGGCGACGTAGCCCCAGACGTTGGGGCCGACGATGCGCAGTACCTGGGTCATCGACATCAGCACGCCAATCTGCGCCACCGTCATGCCTTTATCGGCAAAGAACAGCGTGGCGTAAGTGGTCCAGGTTCCGGCGTGCGCGTAGTAGCAAAACAGGAATAAGGCGAAGCTGAAGGCTTGTACCGGCACCGCTTAACGCGAAGTGGGCGATACGGGCGGCGCGATGTTCGGCGTCGTCACGTGGACGTCGCCGCATTGCGCGCGGTGCATCAGCGCGTGGTCCATCAGCACCAGCGCCAGCATGGCCTCGGCGATCGGCGTGGCGCGGATGCCGACGCACGGATCGTGGCGGCCGAAGGTTTCCACCATCACCGGGTTGCCGTCCTTGTCGATCGACTGGCGCGGCGTGCGGATCGACGAGGTCGGCTTGATGGCGATCGACACCGTGATGTCCTGGCCGGTCGAAATACCGCCCAGCACGCCGCCGGCGTTGTTGCCGATGAAGCCGGTTGGCGTCAGCGAGTCGCCGTGCACCGAGCCCTTCTGCGCCACCGACTTGAAACCGGCGCCGATTTCCACGCCCTTGACGGCGTTAATGCCCATCATCGCGTAGGCGATGTCGGCGTCGAGCTTGTCGTAGATGGGCTGGCCCAGGCCAACCGGGATGTTCTGGGCGATGACGTCGATGCGCGCGCCGATCGAATCGCCGGCCTTGCGCAGCTCGTCCATCGCCTCTTCCATGCGGGCGATCAGGTCGGCGTCGCCGCTGGCCGCGAAGAATGGGTTGTCGTGCACGTGGATCCAGTCCTGGAACGGCACTTCGATCTCGCCGAGCTGGCTCATGCAGCCCTTGAACACGGTGCCGTATTGCTGGTTCAGCCATTTCTTGGCGATGGCGGCGGCGCCGACCACCGGCGCCGTCAGGCGCGCCGACGAGCGGCCGCCGCCGCGCGGATCGCGGACGCCGTATTTGTGCCAATAGGTGTAATCTGCATGGCCGGGACGGAAACTCTCGGCAATATTGCCGTAATCCTTGCTGCGCTGGTCTTCGTTGCGGATCAGCAGCGCGATCGGCGTGCCGGTGGTGACGCCCAGATACACGCCCGACAGGATTTCCACCGTGTCCGGCTCCTTGCGCTGCGTCACGTGGCGCGACGTGCCCGGCTTGCGGCGGTCCAGTTCCGGCTGGATGTCCGCTTCCGACAACGGCAGTCCCGGTGGGCAGCCATCGATCACACAACCAATCGCGGGACCGTGCGACTCACCAAACGTAGTTACAGAAAACAATTTGCCAAATGTATTGCCGGACATAGGAAGAGAATCTTTGGAAAAAGGTGGAAAGTACCCAATTCTACCAGCCGGCGGCGATTGCCGTCGTGCCGGCATAATAATTTCCAAGACACAAGTTTCCATTGGTAAAATATCATTCTTTCGTTGAAAGCATGGCAAACTTGCACACCGGTATGCAACGTTCTGTATAAACCGTGGGAAATCCGCATACTTTTTAACAATTCGCTATATACTTGAACTCAAGAACACCGAGAAATCCTGGAGAAGCTACACATGCCCCCACCGATCACACCCCTTGAGCAATCCAAGGACGATCAAGACGATCTGGTATTCTTAGAAGAGCATCCGACGGCGCCTGCGGTACCGGGTGCCCGCAACGTTTGGCGGGTCATGATCATCGACGACGATGAGGATGTGCACTCGACTACCACCTTTGCACTCGGTAACCTCGACATGCAGCAGCGCCCGCTCGAATTCGTGCATGCGTATTCGGCTGGACAGGCGCGCGAACTGTTAAAACACGAAGCCGAAATCGCCGTCATCCTGCTGGACGTGGTGATGGAGCAGGACGACGCCGGCCTGCACCTGGTGCGCTACATCCGCGAAACGCTGAACCTGGCCGACGTGCGCATCATCCTGCGCACCGGGCAGCCCGGCTATGCGCCGGAGATCGACGCCATCCGCGATTTCGACATCAACGATTACAAGACCAAGTCCGAGCTGACCCGCATCAAGCTGTTCACCACGGTGACGGCGGCGATCCGCTCCTACGAACAAATCCGCAAGATCAACGACAGCCGCCGCGGCCTGAACCAGATCGTCCACGCCAGCACCCAGCTGATGTCGCTGCACGGCGTGCAGAACTTCGCCTCCGGCGTGCTGGCCCAGATCGCCGACCTGCTCGGCCAGGACGGCAACGGCGTGCTGTGCGTGCAGGAATGCCCGGAAGACGGCTGCCACAAGCTGATGGTGATGGCCACCATCGGCAGCTACCGCCACCTCGACAACGTCACCCTGTGCGACCAGGACCACAAGCCGGTGTACGACGCCATGGAGCTGACCCTGGGCCAGCGCCGCAACATCTACGGCCCGGACTTCATCACGCTGTACTTCGCCGGCAAGGCCAGCCGCGATTTTGTCGCCTACCTCGACGTCGGCCGCGCGCCGACCGAGATCGACGAGCGCCTGCTGGAAGTGTTCTGCTCCAACGTGGCCGTGGGCCTGGACAACGTGGAACTGGTCACGCACCTGCACAACGCCGCCTTCTACGATCAGCTGTCCAAGCTGCCCAACCGCACCCGCCTGGTCGAGATCCTGGACGCCACGCTGGCCGGCCCGGCGCGCGACGAGGCCACGCTGTCGCTGGTCGATCTGGATCACTTTGCCGAAACCAATGACGCGCTGGGCCACCAGTTCGGCGACATGCTGCTGGTGGCCGTCGCCGGCCGCCTGCAAACGCAGCTGGGCGACCAGCTGACGGTGGCGCGCATCGGCGGCGACATCTTCTGCGTGCTGGGCGATTCCTCGCAAGTCAATCCGGCCAATATCCTGGCGCTGTTCGCCCACCCGTTCAGCATCGACGGCCAGGACGTGCAGCTGTCGGCCACCTTGGGCCTGGTGCGCCTGGGCGAACATGAAGGCACCGGCGCCGACGCGCTCAAGGACGCCGACATCGCGCTCAAACGCGCCAAGTCGCAGCAGCGCGCCGGCCACTTCTACTTCTCGCGCTCGATGGGCGTGGAGATCCGCGAACGGGTGCGCATGATGCACGCGCTGCGCACCGCCTTTGGCCAGAACCAGCTGTTCGTGGTGTACCAGCCGCAGATCGACCTGGCCACGCGCCGCCCGGTGGGCGCGGAGGCGCTGCTGCGCTGGCAAACGCCGGACGGCAAGTTCATCTCGCCGGACCGCTTCATTCCGATCGCCGAGTATTCAGGCCTGATCATCGACCTGGGCGAATGGGTGATGCGCACCGCCTGCCGCGAGCTGGTGGACCTGCGCAAGGCCGGGCACACGAACTTCATGATGTCGATTAACGTCTCGCAGGTGCAGTTCCGCCATCCGCACTTCCTGGAGATGCTGCGCAAGGCGCTGGAAGATACGGGCGCGCCGCCGGAGTTCGTGGAACTGGAGATCACCGAATCGATGGCGATGGAAGAGCCGGATATGCTGATCAAGATGCTGGGCCAGATCAAGCAGACCGGCGTCAGTATCGCGATAGACGACTTCGGCACCGGCTTCTCGTCGCTGTCCTACCTGCAGCGTTTGCAGATCGACCGCCTGAAGATAGACCGCGCCTTCGTCACCGAGATCACCGGCTCCGCGCGCGGCAGCAGCATCGCCGAGATGGTGATCCAGCTGGGCCGCAACCTGGGCCTGGCCGTGATCGCGGAAGGCGTGGAAGACGAGCGCCAGGCGCAGATACTGCAAGCGCTGGGCTGTCCGCTGGCGCAGGGCTTCCTGTTCGCGCGGCCGATGACGGCGACAGCGCTCAACGGTTGGCTCAGCAACGACGCGCTGGAAGGCGCAGCCTAAAATAAAAACGCCATCCTCGGATGGCGTTCTCGTTTGTAAAGAGAGCTGGGCTTAATCAGCCTGGTCAGCCGTTTCAGCCGGCCAGTCGCGGATATACGCTTTCAACATCTTGTTCTCGAAGCTCTGCGCTTCCAGCACCGCGCGGGCGACGTCGTAGAACGAAATCACGCCGAGGATGGTTTTCGCGTTCATCACCGGCAGATAGCGCGCGTGCTTTTCCAGCATGATGCGGCGCACCTCGTTGACCTCGGTATCCGGGGTCACGGTGATCGGATGATCGTCCATATGCTTGCGCACCGTGCCCGCGCCGACCGTGCCGGCGTTTTCGTGCAGCGCGCGCAGCACTTCGCGGAAGGTCAGCATGCCGGCCAACTCGCCGAATTCCATGACCACCAGCGAACCGATGTCTTTTTCCGCCATCGTGTTAGCGGCATCCGCCAACGGCTGGTCAGGCGAAATAGTGTAGAGAATGCTGCCTTTAACCTGAAGAATTTCGGAAACTTTCATTTTGGGCCGTCCTGTCCGCTGATATAGGCTGTGTGAATGGGAGTTCTAATTATTGTAGCCTTATAGCGAATGTAGCGTATGCCCGGCAAAAAATCCAGCGCTCTGGATAAGCAAAACGCAACATTTTTACAGTGCTGTTGCCAAGCCGCGATTCAGGGTAGGATGCCGGGCATTCCTATCACTCCAACGAGACCCTATGAGCGGACCCAAATACCCCGGATTTGATACCCTCGCCCTGCACGCCGGCGCGGCGCCCGACCCCGCCACCGGCGCCCGCGCCACGCCGGTTTACTTCACCTCATCCTTTGCCTTCAAGGACTCCGACCACGCCGCCTCGCTGTTCAACATGGAACGCGCCGGCCACGTCTACTCCCGCATTTCGAACCCGACCAACGCCGTGCTTGAGGAACGCATCGCCGCGCTGGAAGGCGGCGTGGCCGGCATCGCCACCGCCAGCGGCCAGGCCGCGATGCACCTCGGCCTGGCCACCATCGCCGGCGCCGGCTCGCATATCGTCGCCTCGCGCGCGCTGTACGGCGGCTCGCACAATATGCTGGCCTACACGCTCAAGCGCTTCGGCATCGACACCACCTTCGTCGACCCGCGCGATCTGGACGCCTGGCGCGCCGCGATCCGCCCCAACACCAAGGTGCTGTTCGCGGAAACGCTGGGCAATCCCGGCCTGGACGTGCTGGATATCGAAACCGTCGCCGCCATCGCGCACGAGCAGCACCTGCCGCTGATGATGGACTCCACCTTCACCACGCCCTACCTGCTCAAGCCCTTCGAGCACGGTGCCGACCTGGTGTTCCACTCGGCGACCAAGTTCCTGTGCGGTCACGGCACCGCCATCGGCGGCCTGCTGGTGGACGGAGGCACCTTCGACTGGCAGGCCGCCTACGAAAAAACCGGCCGTTTCGCCGAACTGTGCGAACCGTACGACGGCTTCCACGGCATGGTGTTCACCGAAGAGTCCACGGTGGCGGCGTTCGCGCTGCGCGCGCGGCGCGAAGGCCTGCGTGACTTCGGCGCCGTCATGAGCCCGCACAACGCCTTCGCCGTGCTGCAAGGCGTGGAGACGCTGGGCCTGCGCATGGACCGGCACGTGGCCAACACCCGCAAGGTGGTCGAGTTCCTGCTGTCGAATCCCGCCGTGGAGTCGGTGTCCTACCCCGAGCTGCCATCGCACCCGGACTACGAACTGGCCAAGCGCCTGCTGCCCAAAGGCTGCGGCGCCGTGTTCTCGTTCAACCTGAAGGGCGACCGCGCCGCCGGCCGCCGCTTCGTCGACAGCCTGAAAGTGTTCTCGCACCTGGCCAACGTCGGCGACGCCAAATCGCTGGCGATCCATCCCGCCTCCACCACCCACTTCCGCGTGCCGGCCGACCAGCTGGCGGCGTCCGGCATCACCGAAGGCACGATGCGGCTGTCGGTAGGATTGGAGGACGTGGACGATTTGATCGAAGACCTGGCGCGCGGCCTGAAGCTGTCGCAGAAAGGAGCATGACATGCTGCTGACCGTACAAGGCGTGGACGCCTACTGCTACACCGGCGGCAAGCCGTTCGACGCCGCCCTGCCGACCGTGGTCTTCATCCACGGCGCGCAAAACGATCATTCGGTGTGGATTTTGCAGACCCGCTATTTCGCCCATCACGGCTACAGCGTGCTGGCGGTGGACCTGCCTGGCCATGGCCGCAGCAAGGGCGCCGCCAAGACCAGCGTGCCCGAACTGGCGGACTGGCTGCTGCAAGTGCTGGACGCCGCCGGCGTGCAGCAGGCCGCGCTGTTCGGCCACAGCATGGGATCATTGATCGCGCTGGAAGCGTCGCACAAGGCGCCTGAACGCGTGACGCATCTGGGCATGATAGGTTCGACCTACCCGATGAAGGTCTCGGACGCGCTGCTGGAAACCTCGCGCACCGATGAGCAGAGCGCCATCGACATGGTCAACATCTGGTCGCATTCGACGATCGCGCAAAAGCCGTCGTGCCCGGGACCGGGCTTCAACACCATGGGCGGCTCGCGCCGGCTGATGCAGCGCGTCTCGCAGATCAATCCGCAGCAGCTGTTCTACACGGACTTCTCGGCCTGCAACGCCTACGCCAACGGCGAAGCGGCGGCGCAGGCGGTGCGCTGCCCCACCCTGTTCCTGTTCGGCGCGCGCGACATGATGACGCCACCCAAATCCACCAAACTGCTGACCTCCACCATCAGCCACGGCAAGGTGGTGACGGTGGACAGCGGCCACTCGCTGATGGCCGAGCAGCCGGACGCTGTGCTGGATGCGCTGTTCAGTTTTGCGGGAACTTGAAGCGGATGATGCGGTTCGCGCCCTGCATGACGATGCCGCGATAACGGCGGCGGTAGATCACGATGCCGGCCGTGGTGGCCAGTACCACCACGATCAGCGTCACCAGATCGGTGTCGCCGTGCGTGACCACGGCGCGCTGCGCCGAGTGCATGGTCGAGGCCTCGAACTTCTTGCCGACGTATTTGGCGCCGATGACCAGTTCCTCGGCGTTGATACTGTTGACCAGGTACAGGCCAAAGCCACCCGGATGCACCGTCATCTTGCCGTCGCGGTAGACGAATGAGCGGCGCTCGTCGCCGATGCGGATGCTGCCGACCACGTGGCCGGCGGCGTTGATGGCGGTGGCGAAGCTGTTGCCGTAGCCGATCATCGCGCCCAGGTCGACCATCTTTTTGCCATCATGGACAAAGGCGTGCCAGCGGCGGTCCGCCGTTTCGGACGAGCCGACCACCACACCGGAATCGTTGACGGCGGTGGCGCCGCTGGAACGTCCGCCCAGCGTGCCCAACTCCTTCATGCCGACGCCGGGCCGGTAAATAAAGGCGCGGCGATAGCCGTCCGACAGCGCCGCCGTGCCGACGATCACGCCGTCGGTGTTGACGCCGGCCGCATAGCTGATGTTGCCGCCCAGGGTACCCAGGTCGACCAGCGGGCCGTCGCCATTGGCGCCGGTGGAGAAAGCGTGGAAGTAGCCATCCGTGGTGTCGGCGAAGCCTACCGTCTGGCCGGAGCGGCTGATGCCGGTGCCATAGCTGCTGCCGCCGCCCAGCGTGCCGAGATCGCGCATCGCCTGGCCGGAGCGGGCGACGAAGGCGCGCCAGTGGCCGGCGCCGTCCTGCGACGAGCCGACGACGTCGCCGCCGATGTTGATGCCGGTAGTGAAGGAGTCGCTGCCGCCGAGGGTACCCAGTTCAACCAGGCGCTTGTTCCACAGCACCGCGCGCTGGCGGCCGTTCTCTTCCTCGATGATGCCGGCCACCTGGCCAGATGCGTTGATATCGACCGCGATACTGGCCTCGTTGCCACGCTCGCCCAAACCCGGTGGGTGCAGCTGCTGGGCGGAAGACGCCATGCCAGCAAAACCCAACAAGACCACCGCAATCGGCATTCTCAGCATGACATCTCCCAGTTGATTTTAATGAATGTCAATTCTATAACGATAGCCGGACGGTCAGCAACTGTCCCCATCCTTCGACTGATACAGCATGAGCCTGTCGCCATGGTCTTGTGTCTTGCGTCCGCATCGCCGCGCTCCTAGACTGGTGCCACGTCCACACTAAGAACTGCAAACCATGACCGAACTCCTGCCCTTGATGAGCTATTGCCTGGTGATGTCGGCCACGCCCGGACCGAACAACGTCATGCTCGCCACCACGGGCGCCAACTTCGGCGGCCGCGGCGCGCTGCCGGTCATCATGGGCATCCAGGCCGGGATGTTCGTGCAAACCATGCTCATGTGCCTGGGACTGGGCAGTGTCTTTGTCGCCTACCCGGTGGCGCAACAAGCGCTGCGCATCGCCGGATCGCTGTACCTGGTGTTCCTGGCCTGGAAGCTCAGCGGGGCATCGGTGAATGGCGCGGCAGCGCCCAAGGCGGTGTCGTTCGCCCAGGCCGCGACATTCCAGGCGCTCAATCCCAAGAGCTGGGTGAAGGCCGTTACCGTGGCATCGGTGTTCATGCCTGCGGGGCAGAACACGGCCCTCAATGCGCTGCTGGTCGCGACGATTGGCGCACTCGTCGGCGCGCCTTGCAACGCCATGTGGGCCTTGTTCGGGCTCTCGATACGCCGCTTCCTGCAAGATCCACGCAAGCAGCGTCTGTTCAATTTGACGATGGCCGCCATCTTGCTCGTGCTCGCCGCGATGTTTTTACGCTAGACTCTCGCCATGTTCGCCATCGACCGCTCCTCTCCCATCGCCCTGTCCACGCAGATTGAGGCAAAGCTGCGCCACATGATCGAGAACCGGGCGCTGCCTGGCGGCGCCAAGCTGATGTCGATACGCCAGCTCGCCACCCAGCTGGCGGTCAGCACCAACACCGTCGTGGTGGCCTATGACAGGCTGGTCGCGGCAGGCGTCATCGATTCCCACGGCACGGCAGGGTTCTTTGTCAGCACGACGAACGGCGCCGGAAAATCCATCCCCGATGAGGTCGCGCTGGAAGCGGGCGTCGAGCAGGAGCCGGTCTGGCTGGCGCAGCAGGCCAACGATCAACGCCCCGGCGTCTTGTTGGCCAGCAGCGGCGCATTGCCGCCGACCTGGCTGCAAGACGCCGTGCCCGCCACCGTCGTGCAACGGGCCGTGACGGGTAGCGCCGCCGGCATGGCGTCGCGCTGCCCGCCCCAGGGGCTGCCGGAACTGCGTGAACACATAGCGCTGCTGTTGCGCGGCATCGGCATCGCCGCGGACGCCGGCCACATCCTCACGACCTTTGGCGGCACCCATGCGATCGACCTGATTTGCAGAAGCTTTCTGCAAGCCGGTGACACCATACTGGTGGAAGACCCCGGCTATTTCCTGATGTTTGGCCGCCTGCGCCAGGACGGCATACGGTTGGTGCCGATCAAGCGCCGCCCCGACGGCCTCGACCTGGATGAGTTGGAGGCCGCCTGCCGCGAGCACCGGCCGCGCCTGCTGTTCGTGCAAACGGCGCTGCACAACCCGACCGGCTGGAGCAGCAGCGCCGCCAATCTGCACAAGGTCTTGATGCTGGCGCAGCAGCATGGCTTCCTGATCGCCGAAGACGACGTACACGGCCATTTCCAGCAAGGCCACAGCACGCGGCTGGCCGCCATGGCCGGACTCGACGGCGTGATCTACTACTCCAGTTTTTGCAAGATGCTCAGTCCGGCCCTGCGGATGGGCTATCTCGCCGCCGCCCCGGCCTTGCTCAAGGTGCTGATGCGCACCAAGATCCATTCCATCATGACGATGCCGGCGCTGAACGAGTATGTGCTGCTGGAAGTCCTCAAAGCCGGCAACCTGCGCAAACACCTGGACCGTTTGCATCGGAAAATCATGGCGGCCCGCAACGCCAGCACGCAGCAACTGAGCGCGGCGGGCGTGCTGTTCGAGCAGCCCGGTGACGCCGGCATTTTCTTGTGGGGTACGATGCCGGAAGGCCTGGACGTCGACTTGCTGGTGCAGGACGCTTTCCGCAACGATATCCTGCTGATGCGCGGCGCCGCCTTCTCGGCCAACGACACGCCCGACCGGCATATCCGTTTCAACGTCGCGTTCAGCCAGCATCCACGCCTGAGCAATTACCTGCAGGAGCGCTTGCAAGCCGTGGCGGGGGCGCGTTCAAGCCTGGCGCGCGCCAGCGGCGCGGCGAGCCTGAAGGATTAGCGGCAGTCGATCGGCCCGAAGTGTTCGGCCAGGGTCTTGCCCAGGCCCGCTTCGACGGCCGATTCCACTTCCCGCGCCAGCGACGCCGCTTCGCGCGCCACTTGCTGGTCGCGTTCATCGTCGCTGTCGCTGACCACGCCGGCATTGATCGGCAGCCCGGAGAACACGAACAGGCGATAAACTTCGGCCAGCGTCAGCTTCTCCACATTGGCCAGGATGACCCAGTTGTCGCCGTCGCTGACGCGCTTGCCCCACTGTACCCGCTGCGGTGCATCGACCTTGACGCGCCCTACCCAGCCGGCGATCATCATTTTCTCCAGCAGCGTGTCCATCTCGTCGAAGCCCAGCCGCGTGCGCGCGCGGATCGCTCCAGCGCTCACCAGCGCCGTGTCGCCGCATTTGCAGGCCACGTGCAGCACCTTCAGTATCGCCATCGCGTCGACGAATTCGCCGCCCGGCTGCGCCTCATGCCACCAACGCTCGTACTTCACCACCGGCAGCGCGGCCACCAGCAAGGCGCCGAACAGCGTAATCAACCACGACACATAGACCCACAACAGGAACAGCGGCAGCGCCGCCAGCGCGCCATAGATCTTCGAATACGTTGGGAACTGGGTGATGAAGACCGCGAAACCGCGCTTGGCCACCTCGAACGCGAGGCCGGCCACCAGACCGCCCCAGGCGCCGTCGTACCAGTCGACGTCACGGTTCGGCACCGCCACGTACAGCAGCGTGAACCCGGCCGTGGTCAGCGCCAGCGACAGCACCGTGTAAATCAGCGCGCCGACCACCGGCACGTCGCCGATCAAATCGCTGGTGGCCATGAAGACCTGCCCGGACAACGTCAGCGACACGCCGATCAGCAAGGGGCCGAGCGTGATGATGGCCCAGTAGACCAGGATGCGCTTGGTCCAACGCCGCTCGGCGCGCACGCGCCAGATGCGGTTGAACACCCGTTCGATCAGGTTCATCATCGCGATCGACGTGAAAATCAGCGCCACCGCACCCACCGCCGACAGCCGCGTGGCCTTGGAGGCGAACATGGTCAGGTAGTTGAGGATGGTGGTGGAAATCGACTTCGGCATCACGCTTTGCACGAAGTAGGCTTCCAGCGAACTGCGGAAGGAATTAAACAACGGGAAGGTGGTGAAGATCGCCAACGCGATCGTCAACAGCGGCACCAGCGCGAACACCGTGGTAAAAGTGAGGCTGCCGGCCACTTGCGGCAGGCTTTCCTCGCGCAGGCGGCGTTGGGCAAACAGGAACAGGTCCCGCACTTCGGGCCAGGACAGCGAACGCATTGTCTCTATCCCGCCACGGCAACTGCGGGAAACATACTGTAAAACCGGATGAATATATTTTTCGTACATGAGCAATAATCGAAATACAAAAGTGGCAACGATGCCACCCGCTAAAGCGCCCTATAATACCGCTGATGAACCAACCTAATCTGATTATTCTCGTATTGTTTTACTCCCGCCACGGCGCCACGCGTAAATTGGCCGAGTTGATCGCCCAGGGCGTGGAAAGCGTTCCGGGATGCGATGCGCGCCTGCGCACGGTTCCCGCCGTGTCGACCGTGACCGAAGCCACCGAGCCGGATGTGCCGGCCGACGGCGCGCCCTACGTCGAACTGGACGACCTGGCCGAATGCGCCGGCCTGGCGGTCGGCTCGCCCACCCGCTTTGGCAATATGGCCGCCGCGATGAAGTATTTTTGGGACGGCACGGCCGCCCAATGGCTGTCCGGCGCGCTGGCCGGCAAGCCGGCGTGCGTGTTCACGTCCACCGGCAGCCTGCACGGCGGCCAGGAATCGACGCTGTTGTCGATGATGATACCGTTGTTCCACCACGGCCTGATGGTGCTTGGCCTGCCCTACACCAACCCGGAACTGATGACCACCTCCAGCGGCGGCACGCCCTACGGCGCCAGCCACTGGTCCGGACTTGACGGCAAGAAGACCATCACGGAAGATGAAAAACGCCTGGCCATCGCGCTGGGCCGGCGCCTGGCCGAAACGGCCGTCAAACTGCGCGCCGTCGCTTGAACGGGAACGCATGATGGAAAACACGATGCAAAAGTATTTTCACTGGGGCGCCATCGGCAGCCTGGCAACGCTGATTATCTGGTGCGTGCTGTGGGAGATGGTGTTGGCGCCGCTGAAGCCGGGCGGCTCCTGGCTGGTGCTGAAGGCGCTGCCGCTGCTGCTGCCGCTGTATGGCGTGTGGAAGCGCGACATCTACACCTTGCAGTGGACGTCGATGATGATACTGCTGTACTTCACCGAGGGCGTGGTGCGCGGCTGGAGCGACAAAGGCACGCTGTCCGCATGGCTGGCCTGGGGCGAGGCGCTGATCGTCTGCATCTACTTCGTCTGCGCCGTGATGTATCTGCGTCCGTATAAAAAAGCGGCGAAGAAGCTGGCCAAGGAACTGCTGGACAAGGTCAAGGTCAACACCGTCAAATGATGGACTTCCTCACCCACTGCCGCTCCGTGGTGGGCGACGCTTTTGTACTCGACACGCCCGCCGACATGGCGCCCTTCCTCAGCGATTGGCGCGGACGCTTTACCGGCAAGGCCCTGGCCGTGCTGCGGCCGGCGTCGGTCGATCAAGTGGCGGCGCTGGTGCGCGCCTGCGCGCAGTGGCGCGTGGCGCTGGTGCCGCAGGGCGGCAACACAGGCCTGGTACTCGGCAGCGTGCCGGATGGCAGCGGCAGCGCCGTCGTGCTGTCCCTGGCGCGGCTGAACACTATCCGGCAGGTTGATCCCGTCAACCGCACCATGACCGTGGACGCGGGTTGCATCCTCCAGCAGGTGCAGGAAGCCGCAGCCGCTGCGGGTTGCCTGTTCCCGCTGTCGCTGGCGGCGGAAGGCAGCTGCACCATCGGCGGCAACCTGTCCACCAATGCCGGCGGCACGGCGGTTCTCCGCTACGGCAATACGCGCGAATTGTGCCTCGGCCTGGAAGTCGTCACGCCGCAAGGCGAGATCTGGAGCGGCCTGCGCGGCCTGCGCAAGGACAATACCGGCTACGACTTGCGCGACCTGTTCATCGGCGCCGAAGGCACGCTGGGCATCATCACCGGCGCGGTACTCAAGCTTTATCCGCAACCCAAGGCCAACATCACCGCGCTGGCCGCGCTGCCCTCGCCCGCCCACGCGCTGCAACTACTGAACCTGATGCAGGACCATTGCGGCTCCAGCCTGACCGGCTTCGAGCTGATGTCGCGCTACTGCCTGGAGCTGGTGGCGCAGCAGTTCCCGTCGCTGCCCAAGCCGTTCGCGGCGCCGCATCCGCAGTATGTGCTGCTGGAGCTGTCGAGCAGCGAATCGGAGCAGCACGCCGTCGGTTTATTGGAGCAGGCCATCGGCGCGGCGCTGGAGCGCGACGTCATCAGCGATGCGGTGGTGGCGACCTCGGTGGCGCAATCGGCCGGGTTGTGGCAGCTGCGCGAGCACATCCCGCTGGCGCAGGCCAAGGCCGGCAAGAACATCAAGCACGATATTTCGCTGCCGGTATCGAGCATCGCCGACTTCATCGCGGCCACCGGGCCCTTGCTGGAAGCGGCCTTCCCCGGCTGCCAGCTGGTGTGCTTCGGCCATCTTGGCGACGGCAACCTGCACTACAACGTGGCGCCGCCGCTAGGCATCTCCAATGAAGACTTCTTGGCCAACCAGGACAAGGTCAATCGCGTGGTGCACGACAGCGTGGTCGCCTTCGGCGGCTCGATTTCAGCGGAACACGGCATCGGCGCCCTGAAACGGGACGAGCTGGCGCACTATAAATCGGCGGTGGAGCTGAACATGATGCGGGCCATCAAAGCGGCGCTGGACCCGCTGGGTATCATGAATCCCGGGAAAATTCTGTGATCGGGACTGCCATGAAGATTACCGCTGCACTGCTGTGGACCGTGGCGTTGGCTGCGCACGGCCAGGGCGTCAACAAATGCACCGTCGACGGCAAGGTCAGTTATAGCGACATGCCTTGTCCTGCCAATGCGGCGTCCGCGGTGACGCTGGCGGTGCCGTCCACGCCGGCAGCCGATCCCGCAGCGGCGGCCGATTTAGCGCGCCAACGCAAGGAAGCGGCCAAACTGGAAAAAGCCCGCCACCAGCGCGAGGACCAGGATGCTCGCGCCTCCGACAAGGCCGCGCAAGCCGCAGCCGTGCAGCACAAGCGATGCGGCAAACTTAAACTGAACAAGCGATGGGCTGATGAAGACGTGGCCCGCGCCTCTCTCCCCAATCTCGATAACGCCAAGCTGCGCGCCAAACGCGCCGGCGACACCCTGGCGCTGGAGTGTCCCAAGTAATGTCTGAAGCAATGCCTGAACCGACAGCAGCAGCAAGACCAAGTGCTCCGGCGCCGATCCGGGATGCGGCAGCAATGGGCCGATTGTCCCGCTGGCTGCTGTTGGGCGAATGGCGCGCGCATCCGCTACGCGCATTGGTGGCGATTGCCGCGATCGCGGTCGGCATCTCGCTCGGCTTCGCCATCCACCTGATCAACGCCGCCGCCTTCAACGAATTCTCGTCCGCCATCAAGGGCTTGTCCGGCGTGGCCGACGTCCAGGTGCGCGGCACCGAACCGTTCTTCGACGAAGCCATCTACCCGGTGCTGGCGCAGCGCGCCGGCGTGGCCGTGGCCTCGCCGGTGCTGGAGTTCGACGCCTCCGTGCCCGGCGAATCGACCGCGCTGAAAATCCTCGGCATCGACGCCTTCCGCGCCGGCTTCATCTCGTCCGACCTGGTCGGCGTGCCCGCCGAAGACCACCCGACCGATATCTTCGCCGACGACACCCTGTTCCTGTCGACGGCAGCGCAACAATGGCTCAAGCCCGCAAAAGGCGCGCCACTGACGCTGCAAGTGGGTGTCGGCGAACTGAAACTGCGCGTGGCCGGATCGCTGCAACGCGCCCGCGCCGGCCAGCGCATCGGCGTGATGGACCTGGGCGCGGCGCAATGGCGCTTCGAAAAGCTGGGCAAGTTGTCTCGCATCGACATCAAGCTGCGTGACGGCGTCAATCGCGACGCCTTCAAGGCCGAGCTGGAACAGCAACTGCAGCATGATTACCCCGGCCGCTTCCGCGTCAACCAACCCAACGACGAAGACCAGAACAGCCGCAACGAGGGCATGAGCCGCGCCTACCGCGTCAACCTGACCGTGCTGGCATTGGTCGCGCTGTTCACCGGTGCCTTCCTGGTGTTCTCCACCCAGGCCTTGTCGGTGATACGCCGCCGCAGCCAGTTCGCACTGCTGCGCGTGCTGGGCATGGACCGCAAGCACCTGCTGCGCCAGATCCTGATCGAAGGCCTGAGCCTGGGCGTGGCCGGATCGGCGATCGGCATCGCCGCCGGATATGGCATGGCGGCCGCCGCGTTGCACTTCATGGGCGCGGACCTTGGCGCCGGCTTCTTCTCCGGCGTGCAGCCGCAGGTGCAGTTCACGCCGGTCGCCGCAACGATCTACTTCGCGCTCGGCGTCAGCGTGGCCTTGCTGGGTTGCGCAGCGCCGGCGCTGGACGCGGCCCGCGCCAAGCCTGCCGTCGCGCTCAAGTCGGGCACCGAGGAAGCGGCGATGTCGCGCCTCTCCAAAGCCTGGCCTGCACTCGCCTGCATCGCCCTGGCCGCGCTGCTGTCGCAAGCGCCGCCGATATTTGAGCTGCCCCTGTTCGGCTACCTGTCGATAGCGCTGCTGCTGGTCGGCGCCATCGCACTGATGCCGCGCCTGGCCGCCATCGTGTTCCGCATGGCGCACCAGCGCTGGAGCGCGGCCACCGCCGGCAAGCCCGGCGCCTCGCCGGTGGTCACCCTGACGCTGTCGCGCCTCGCGAACGCCTCCAGCCAGGCCGGCATCGCGCTGGGCGGCGTGCTGTCCAGCTTCAGCCTGATGGTGGCGATGGCGATCATGGTCGCCAGCTTCCGCGTATCGCTGGACGACTGGCTGCTGCACATCCTGCCGGCCGATATCTACGTCAGCACCACCAGCGCCGGCACCACTGCGGGACTACGGCCGCAGGAGCAGGCCGCCATCGCCGCGCTGCCCGGTGTCGCCAGCGCTGATTTCCTGCGCGTGCGCGCCATCTCGCTGGCGTCGGCCCGGCCGCCCGTCGCGTTGATGGCGCGTCATGTGGACCCGGCCGATCCCGGCAAAACCTTGGCCATCGTCGGCGTCACACAGGTGCCAGGCCCCGGCGCTCCGCCGCCGGTATGGATATCGGAAGCGATGGTCGATTTGTACGGCATGAGCGTCGGCCAGCGCATCGAGCTGCCGTTGAACGGCAAACTGCACGCCTTCCAGGTAGCCGGCGTGTGGCGCGACTATGCTCGCCCGACCGGCTCGATCCAGATGCGGCTGGACGACTACCGCGCCATCACCGGCGACATGGACGCCAGCAACGCAGCGCTGTGGCTGAAGCCCGGCGCCAAGGCCGCCGATACCGAAAGCGCCATGAAGCGCCTGCCATTCGGCGCCGCGCTGACGACCACCGCGCCGTCCGAGATCCGCGCGATCAGCATGAAGATCTTCGACCGCAGCTTCGCCATCACCTATCTGCTGGAGGCGATCGCCATCGTCATCGGCCTGTTCGGCGTGGCCGCCACCTTCTCGGCGCAAACGCTGGCGCGGGCCAAGGAGTTCGGCATGCTGCGCCACGTCGGCGTCACGCGGCGGCAGATCCTGTCGATCCTGGCGATCGAAGGCGGCGCCTTGACGGGCCTGGGCATCGTCACCGGCTTCGTGCTGGGCTGGGTCATCAGCCTGATACTGGTTTTTGTGGTCAACCCGCAGTCCTTCCACTGGACCATGCAGCTGCACTTGCCTTGGCCTTTGCTGGCCATCGTCGCGGGCCTGCTGCTGGCCGCCTCCGCGCTGACGGCGCTGCTGGCCGGCCGCCAATCGCTGTCGGGCGGGCCGATACGCGCAGTCAGGGAGGACTGGTGATGAAGCATTTTGTACAACGTTGCGCAACCGCGCTGGCGCTGCTGGCGGGATGCTCGGCTCACGCGGCGGAGCCAGTGTTCAAGGCCGTCGCGCCGCTGGCGCCCGGCGCCTCGCTGAGCTTCCCGGCGGACTTCGGCGCCCATACCGACTATAAAACCGAGTGGTGGTACGTCACCGGCTGGCTGAACACGGCCGACGGCAAGCCGCTGGGCTTCCAGGTCACCTTCTTTCGCAGCGCCACCCAGCACGACCGCGCCAATCCCAGCCAGTTTGCGCCCAAGCAGCTGATCATCGGCCATGCGGCGGTCTCCGATCCGGCCAACGGCAAGCTGCTGCACGACCAGCGCAGCGCGCGCGAAGGGTTCGGCCTGTCCTACGTCAAGGTCGGCGACACCGATGTCAAGCTCGAAGACTGGCGCATGACGCGCGCCGCCGACGGCAGCTACCAGGTGCACCTCGACGCCGCCAGCTTCAAGCTGGACCTGAAACTGACGCCATCGCAGCCGGTGCTGCTGCAGGGCGACCGTGGATATTCCCGCAAGGGCCTGCAGCTTTCCGACAGCAGCTACTACTACAGCCAACCACAATTGACCACCACCGGCACCGTCACCCGCGCCGGCCAGGCGGTCGCCGTCACCGGCGCCAGCTGGCTCGATCACGAATGGTCCACCCAGTACGTCGCCGCCGATGCCGCCGGCTGGGACTGGATAGGCGCCAATCTCACCGATGGCGGTGCGCTGATGGCTTTCCAGATGCGCAGCAAGACAGGTGCTAAACTATGGTCGCACGCGACATGGCGCGATGCATCCGGTAAGATCACGCAGTTCTCGCAGGACCAGGTCAGCTTTACCCCGCAAAGGCGGTGGCGTTCGCCCCGCACCAAGGCAGAGTATCCCGTCGCGACCCAGCTCACCACCGGCAGTACCGTGTGGCAGATCGTCCCTTTGCAGGACGACCAGGAGCTCGACTCGCGGCGTTCCGTCGGCGCGGTGTACTGGGAGGGTGCGGTAACGGTCGACCGGGACGGCAAGCCGGCCGGCCGCGCCTACCTGGAAATGACCGGTTACGTAGGACCGATCAAGTTTTAGCGGTACCGAACAATTTAGTAACACCCTAATCGTCAACAAAGAATACTTACAAACAGCAGCCACACGATGACCAACAGCACCACCGCCAGCACCCAGTCCGCAGCCGCCCCCAACACAGCAAGGGAAGCCAAGAAAGGCAGTCTAGCCACCCTGCGCGGGCTCACGCCCTTCCTGCTGCCGTACAAACGCCAGTTCGTCCTGGCTGGTATCGCGCTGGTGGTCGCCGCCTGCTCCACGCTGGCGATACCCGCCGCCTTCAAGCAGATGATCGACCTGGGCTTCGGCGGCGCCGGCACCAAGAGCATCCAGCACGTCGATCTGGTGTTCCTGGCGCTGTTCGGCGTCGCCACCGTGCTGGCCCTGGCCACGGCGGCCCGCTTCTACACGGTCTCGTGGCTGGGTGAGCGCGTCACCGCCGACATCCGCAGCGCCGTCTACAAACACGTCGTCACGCAAAGTCCCGAGTTTTTCGAGACCACGCAAACCGGCGAGGTCCTGTCCCGCATCACCACCGACACCACGCTGATCCAGGCGGTGGTGGGCACCAGCATCTCGATGGCGCTGCGTAACGTGCTGCTGTTCATCGGCGGCCTGGTGATGCTGTTTGTGACCAGCCCCAAACTGTCGGCCATCATCATCGGCCTGCTGATCCTGACCGTGCTGCCGATCGTGATGTTCGGCCGCCGCGTGCGCAAGCTGTCGCGCGATTCGCAGGACCGCATCGCCGACGCCTCCGCCATGGCCGGCGAAATCCTCAACGCCATGCCGACGGTGCAGGCCTTCACCCACGAGAAGATCGAGTCGGACCGCTTCGGCATCTCGGTCGAAGGCGCCTTCGGCACCGCCATGCGCCGCATCCGCGCCCGCGCGCTGCTGACCATGATCGCCATCGTGCTGGTGTTCGGCACCATCGTGTTCGTGCTGTGGCTGGGCGCGCACGCTGTGCTCAACGGCGACATGACCGGCGGCGACCTCGGTCAGTTCATCCTGTACGCGTCCATCGTGGCCGGCGCCATCGGCGCCCTGTCCGAAGTGATGGGCGAAGCGCAGCGCGCCGCCGGCGCCACCGAGCGCCTGCTGGAACTGATGTCGGTCAAGTCGCAGATCCAGTCGCCGACCATGCCGCTGCCGTTGCCGCCGCGCGCCGCCAACGGCGCGGCGCTGAGCCTGCGGGACGTATCGTTCAGCTACCCTTCGCGTCCCGACACGGCGGCGCTGGGCCATCTGTCGCTGGACATCAAGCCGGGTGAAACGGTGGCCGTGGTCGGCCCTTCCGGCGCCGGCAAGACCACGCTGTTCCAGCTGTTCCTGCGCTTCTACGATCCGCAGAGCGGCAGCATCAAGCTCGATGGCGTCGACATCACCAAGCTCGATCTGCACACGCTGCGCGGCGCCATCGGCATCGTGCCGCAGGATACCGTGATCTTCTCGGCCGATGCGATGGAAAACATCCGCTACGGCCGCGCCGGCGCCACCGACGCCGAAGTGATCCAGGCCGCCAGGCTGGCCGCCGCCCATGAATTCATCGAACGCCTGCCGCAGGGCTATCAATCCTTCCTGGGCGAGCGCGGCGTGCGCCTGTCCGGCGGCCAGCGCCAGCGCATCGCCATCGCCCGCGCACTGCTGAAAAACCCGCCGCTGCTGCTGCTGGACGAAGCCACCAGCGCGCTGGACGCGGAGTCCGAGCGCCTGGTACAGAAGGCGCTGGAAGCGGCGATGATCGGCCGCACCACCGTCATCATCGCGCACCGCCTGGCGACGGTGCAGCGCGCCGACCGCATCATCGTGATGGAGGACGGCCGCATCGTCGAAACCGGCACCCACGCGTCGCTGGTGGCGCTGGGCGGCATCTACGCCAACCTGGCTGCACTGCAATTCCACAACGTCCACGTAGAACATTAATCAATTAATAAGCACAGCCGGCGCCACCAACCTTAGAATGCGTTATCTAATTTTTAAGGGTGCGCCATGCTGTACAAACTTTTGTTCAACATCGAACGGGTAGCGCGGGACTACATGATCGTGGTCGCCGTGTTTGGCGCACTGTGGCTGTGGTGGCGCTACCGGCCCGGCAGCCGACAGCGCCTGCAGGCGAAACCGATCGGCGTGCCGCAGGTCCGGCGCGAAGTCCTGACCTCCATCCTCAGCATCGTGGTAATAGGCAGCGTCATGCCGGTGGCTTTTGCATTGGGCCTGGGCCGGCACACCCACTTCTACCAGAGCGTGCACGCTTATGGGCGCGGATGGGGCTTTATCGCCGCCATGGTGCTGCTGATGATGCTGATCCAGGACACCTGGTTCTACTGGACGCACCGGCTGATGCACCACCGCCGCCTGTTCCGCTGGGCGCACCGCACCCATCACCTTTCCACCAACACCGGCCCCTGGTCCACCTACTCGATCAGCCCATTGGAAGCGGTGATCGACAGCGGCGCCAGCATCGTCATACTGCTGGTGTTGCCGGTCACCTTCTGGTCGCTGGTCATCTTCACTTGGATTAATACGGCCTTCGCGGTCTACACTCATCTGGGCTATGAGCTGTTCCCGCGCGCGCTGTCGAAGCACTGGCTGGGCCGCTGGATCAACACCTCCACCGCCCACAACACCCATCATGCGCGGGGCCGCTACAACTACAGCTGGTACTTCCTGTTCTGGGACCGGATGATGGGCACCCTGTCGCCGGACTACGACGAGCACTATCGCAACGCCGGTTTTTCAGCCTCCGAGGCAAAAAGCCGGTAACATTCTCCCTTTCAGGAGAACGCCTTGACCGATGCCGAACTGCGGCTCAGCTGCACAACCCACCTTCCCGGCCATCGCCAGCCATCGCCCGCCCAGCAATTCGGGGCGATGGCTGCCTGGTGCGAGGCCAACGGCGTGGCGCACGACACCTATGGCAACGGCACGCTGGTACAGGATTTCGAGCAGAAGGTCGCCACGCTGCTGGGCTTTGAATCGGCGCTGTTCTGCATCTCCGGCACCATGGCGCAGGCCACCGCACTGCGCATCGCCTGCTCGGAGCGCGGCAGCCGGCTGGTGGCGCTGCATCCGACCTCGCACATCCTGCGCCACGAACGCGGCAACCACCAGCTGTTCGACCATTTCCAGGCCTTGCAGATCGGCGACCAGCACCGTCCGTGGACGCTGGACGAACTGAGAGGCATCCCGGACAAGCTGGGCGCCGCCATGCTGGAGCTGCCGATGCGCGAGATCGGCGGCCAATGCCCGAGCTGGGACGACCTGGCGGCCATCAAGGCCTACTGCCGCGAGCTGTCCATCCACCTGCACCTGGACGGCGCGCGCCTGTTCGAAACCGCCGCCGCATACGGCCGCCCGGCCGCCGAGATCGCGGCCGGCTTCGATTCCGTCTACGTCTCGATGTACAAGGGCATAGGCGGCATGGGCGGCGCCATGCTGCTGGGGAACGAAGCGTTTATCGCCAAGGCCCAGGAGTGGTTCCGCCGCCAGGGCGGCAATGTCTACCAGCGCACGCCGTACGTGGTGGCCGCCGCGATGCAGTTCGATGCCCGGATGGCGGCGATGCCGAACTACTTCCGCCGCACCGAATGGCTGTACGAAGTGCTGCGCGACTATCCGCAGCTGACGCCCAACCCCGCCCGTCCGCAGGCCAGCATGCTGCACCTGCACCTGCCGGTCAGCCGCGAGCGCGCCAACGAGATCCGCAACCGCATCGCCGACCAGCATGGCGTGTGGCTGTTCAACGCCGCCAGCCACGCCGCGCTGCCCGGCCGCAGCTCGGTGGAGCTCTATATCGGCGACAACCTGCTCAACATGCCGGACCAGCGCGTACGCGAGATCCTGACCCTGTGGTCGGACGCGATGTCCAACTAATTCCTGCACAAGCCGGTGCAACCGGCTACACTGCGCCCCTTTTCGCGCATTTTTGACATTACTGAGTACATCATGACCTTCCAAGCCCTCGGCCTGATCGCCCCCATACAGAGCACGCTGGACACGCTGGGCTACAAGCAGCCCACGCCCGTCCAGAAGCAAGCCATTCCCGCCGTGCTGGCGGGCCGCGACCTGATGGCGGCGGCGCAGACCGGCACCGGCAAGACGGCGGGCTTCGCCCTGCCCATCCTGCAACGCCTGACCATGGACGGCATGACCGGACCGAAAGCGATCCGCTGCCTGGTGCTGGTGCCGACCCGCGAACTGGCCGAGCAGGTCTACGAGAGCTTCCGCAGCTACGGCGGCAACCTGCCGCTGAAATCGGCCGTGGCCTATGGCGGCGTACCGATCGAGCCGCAGATCGCCAAGCTGCGCAAGGGCCTGGACGTGCTGGTGGCGACCCCGGGCCGCCTGATCGACCTGCACGACCAGGGCGCGATCAGCTTCGCCATGCTGCAAACGCTGGTACTGGACGAGGCGGACCGCATGCTGGACCTGGGCTTCGAGCGCGACCTGGACATCCTGCTGGCGGCCCTGCCCAAGCAGCGCCAGACCTTGCTGTTCTCGGCCACTTTCTCCGACGAGATCCGCAAGATGGCCGCCGGCATGCTCAAGGATCCGGTGTCGATCCAGGTCAGCGCCAGCAATACCGCCACCAAGACCGTCAAGCAGTGGCTGATCCCGACCGACAAGCGCCGCAAGCCAGAACTGCTGCTGCACCTGCTGAAGAAGCTGAACTGGGGCCAGGTGCTGGTCTTCGTCAAGACCCGCAAAGGCGTCGAGACGCTGGTGACGACCTTGCAGGAACACGGCATTTCCGCCGACTCCATCCACGGCGATAAAACCCAGCCGGCCCGCCTGCGCGCGCTGGCCCGCTTCAAGAACGCCGAAGTGCAGCTGCTGGTGGCGACCGACGTCGCCGCGCGCGGCCTGGATATCGAGGCGCTGCCGCAGGTGGTCAACTTCGACCTGCCGACCGTGGCCGAGGACTACATCCACCGCATCGGCCGCACCGGCCGCGCCGGCATGGAGGGCGAAGCCGTCTCGCTGGTCTGCGCCGACGAAGTCGATATGCTGAAGGCCATCGAAACGCTGACGCGTCAGGTCATCCACCGCGTCGAGGAACCGGGCTTCGAGGCCGACCACCGCGTGCCGGAGACCGGTCCGAAAGGCGTGGCCGCAGCAATGGCCAAGAAGGCCGCAGCGGAAGCGCCGGCCAAGAAAAAACGCCCATTCACCGGTCCTGCCGGCGGCAAGGCGGCGCCAGGCGGTGTTGCCAAGGGCGGCGTTGCGGTGTCCGGCAAGCCCGCAGTAACAGCCCGTCCGGCCGGCGGCGATGCGTCGCTGGGCACCTGGACGCCACCGGCGCCTTCCGGCAAGCCACCCGGCGGCGCACGCTCCGCAGGCGGCAAGCCGGGCACAGGCCGCATCTACGGCGGCGCCAAGCCGGCGCCGGCAGCGCCCAAGGGGGCGGTCGTGGTCACCGGCGGACGCGGCGCCAAGTCGCTGGCACGGACTGCGGGCAAGGCCGCCGCAAAGCCGGGCGGCCGCAAGACCGGCCCGCGCTGAGCGTGAGCGCTTCGGGCGGCCACGTGCGCCGCCTGATAAAATAGCCACCTTTCCGGGCCGTTGCGGCCCGTGCACCACGTTGGAGAATTGAATGCAGCAATACCAGGAACTGATCCAGACCGTCCTCGATACCGGCAGCTGGCAAGACAACCGCACCGGCATCCGCACCCTGAGCGTGCCGGGCGCGATGATGCGCTTCGACCTGCTGAACGACGGCTTCCCCGCCGTGACGACCAAAAAACTGGCATTCAAATCCGTGGTCGGCGAACTGTGCGCCTTCCTGCGCGCCTCCAGCAGCGCAGCTGACTTCCGCGCGCTGGGCTGCAAGGTATGGGACCAGAACGCCAACGAAAACAAGCAGTGGCTGGACAATCCGTACCGCCTCGGTGAAGACGACCTGGGTCCGGTCTACGGCGTGCAATGGCGCCAATGGCCAGGCTTCAAGCTGATCGCCGTCGACCAGCCGGCGCAGATCGCCGACGCGCAAAAGAACGGCTTCCGCCTGATCTCGCAGATCGAGGACGAGGGCGTGACCAAGGTCCTGCTGCACAAGGCCATCGACCAGCTGCGCGAATGCCTGGACACCATCGTCAACAATCCTGGCAGCCGCCGCATCCTGTTCCACGGCTGGAATCCGGCGGTGTTGGATTCGGTCGCGCTGCCGGCTTGCCATTTGCTGTACCAGTTCATTCCGAACCCGGCCACGCGCGAGCTGTCGATGTGCCTCTACGTCCGATCGAATGACCTGGGCCTGGGCACGCCGTTCCTTTGTCATATTCCAAAACTGTCTTCATACACGATTCATTAGGCATGCGGGTTGGCAGCGACCTCTCTATAAATACAGTATCTATACGGTGCTTACAAAACTACCTCATACTATCAGGCAAACAATGGAAAACGCATATTTAGCGCTCTTGGAAGATATCTTGGAAAATGGCACCAAGAAAGGTGACAGGACCGGGGTCGGAACTATTTCCGTGTTTGGAAGAATGTACAGGCATGACCTAAGTCATGGCTTTCCCATCCTTACTACCAAAAAATTGCACGTACGTTCGATATTGCATGAGCTACTGTGGTTTCTGGCAGGAGAAACTAATATCGCTCGCCTTAAGGCAAATGGGGTGTCGATTTGGGATGAATGGGCGACGGAGAACGGCGAGTTAGGTCCCGTTTACGGAAGCCAATGGCGCGCTTGGAAAGGCGCCGATGGACGAGCCATTGACCAAGTTACCGCTTTGATTGAGGGAATCAAGCGAAATCCGAACAGTAGACGCCACATTATAAATGCCTGGAACGTGACAGACCTGCCTGACGAATCGATTTCACCAGTTCAAAATGCAGCAGCTGGAAAAATGGCATTACCTCCATGCCATGTTATGTACCAATTTTATGTTGCGGACGGGAAGTTGAGCTGTATGCTCACGCAAAGGTCTGGGGACGCCTTTTTGGGGGTTCCGTACAACGCTTGTAGTTTGGCGTTCCTTACACATATGGTGGCACAACAGTGCGACCTACAGCCCGGAGAGATTGTTCATAGCTTTGGCGACCTTCATCTATATTCGAATCATATAGAGCAAGCCAAACTACAATTGACGCGACAGCCACGTGCTTTACCAACCTTAAAAATCAACTGTAAGCCAGAATCAATTTTTGACTATAAATTCGAGGACTTTGAACTGGAAAATTACGAGCCACACCCTCATATTTCGGCCCCAATAGCAATCTAGAAAAAACGCATATTAATTTTTTATTTTCGCCCAGATGCGAAACTCCAATTCCAGCAATCAGAAGCTTTACAATTAAAGATAAATGAAAAGCTTTGCGGCGATTTGAAAATAGAGACTTTTTATAAATAGAGCTGTATTATCTCCAGTAGCCAATTACGCTACTGGAGAATTTTAGATGCCGCCGGATGGAACTATCGATTCTGAATTGACCGCCTTATTACAAGGAAGTGTCGAATCGACTAGAGAGTTCGTTCGCGCATCTCGTGTCCTCGGGCCAAATATCATCTCCGAAGCTTGTACTCTAATCGCTAGATGTCAAGCTGGCATTTTGCGCCGCACGTGGCTGGAAAATTATGTCCGCCCCCTAAAAATTATTTTTTCAGCGCTTTCAGATTTTAAAGAAAGCTCAAGTGAGCCCACCTTTTGCAACGGCCTATCAGAAAAGCACTGGCTGGAGTTCGGCGACTGGTTCGCGGCGCGTATCGAATATCAATGGGAAAATAGCACAACCCGGGCAAGTCAATTTGCGCGAATTGGCAACGTTTTAGCGTTGCTATCACTCGGTAACGTTTTCCCTTACCGAATCGAGTTCCTTCCTGCGGAAGGTAGGACTAATAAACCGAATGGCGAGTCCAAATTTACGAAGAAGGGACATGCGAGGAAGGTTCGAAAGCCTTCAGCGACTAGTCCCTTTTCATTTTCGGTGAAGGGAGCAGGCCGTCTTTATAACTACGAGAAATTTCAACCACTCGCTCGCAAATTTTTACTTGACGCGCTGCCCTATGTCGCAGTGTACCTATCACGATACTCCGTGGACAGACGAAAAATTATTCACAACAGTTTTGTGAATCTTTTGAATCATTTGGCGCAGAAAAAAGCTGAGTGTTTGTATGGTGGCATCTTTGAAAAGCTCGCATCTGCGAGCTACCAAACAATGACTGTCGACGACTGGGAAACGCTTCTATATGACTGGCGGGAAGCTTTGGTCGCGGATGGTAGCGGACGGCAAAAGACAACTAGCCATGGAATTTTTAAGGGGATAAGCCATCTCTTAGCTCATCTGGCCATCAACAAAATTGTTCCGAATCTGACCTTACCCGGTTATAAGGGCGGTAAACGAGGCGCACGAAACATTCCCACATTAGCGAATCTCTCGCCAAGTAACGGCGTGGAGGGTCTCACGACTGACAACGTCTGGAATCGTGTAAAGTTTTTTTTCGCGGAATCAGAGCAGTCTGAGTCATATGAGTTTATTGAGGCGCTGTGCAGCGCTGGCTTACTTACGGCCGACGCTCCATTGAGTATCCAGGAGCTGATTACTGGCATGCAAGCGTTAAACAAGGAGCGCCTCGTCGCACTGCGCGCACTTGCCGAGTCAGAACTCATGTCTTGGTACTCTCATTGGAAACGTGGAGCGGCCTGCATCCAGCTTACAGCTGGCAACGCGCACGAACTCGCATTCAAATTAGATTCCCCAGTCTTGACGGCCGCAATGCGTAGGAAGAACTCGCATCAGCTTCTATTTTCTGGTCCTGAAGACGTCCGATTGGGCAATGCACTGAACTATGTTTTAAACACCCAAGACGGCGTAGTGACCGGGATTTCTGGACGTTACCACCACATGACACGCTCATTTGGCGGGCGTCCCGTTTTTCATGCATATCTCCATCCACACCAAAATGCTACCACGGCGCTCTGGCTGATGGTGATGATTGATACCGGGGCGAATTGCGAGGTGGCCAGGAATATGCCTTGGAATTGCATTGCCAAAAGTGGCAATGGAATGTTTAAGGTTTGGGTGGGAAATAAGTTAAAGGCGGGTGGTACCCAAATCGTAGACGAATTCTCGGAAATTCCTACGTCTGGAGAAAGCATGAGTTTGCCTACTGCAATATTCATGTATCAGGAAATGGCTGCTCGATATCACAATCACGCAGCACCAGGACATGAAGAGTCCTTGCTTTTGCACGAATATCTCCACCATATTCACACCTTGACAGAATTTACCGGACGCGGTTGGTTGGCAGATTTGCTAAAAAACTCCGTGAGCCTCCATTCTCTCAATATTAAGCCAAGCTTTTTGCGTCCATCAGTATTGATGGCCAAGCAACACGAGAACGGAAACAACATTGCGGTAGCGCGGGATATAGCGCAGCACGCTACCGACAAAACCACCTTCGGTTACACCAAGAAGGCGCCGATTACTCTAGAATACAATCTTGGGATGCGGGAATTCGCCGAACGCCTCCAGGCAGTTATTATCGTTTCTATTGACGGTGCCGCAGAGAAGCTCGGGTTGTCCGCTGAGGACTTTAAACGCATTCTTTCTGACGCGCATAGAACAGGCTTGGGAGTTGCATGTTTAGACTCATTGGCTGGGGTTCAGGCTACCACAATTAAGGGGGAACCTTGTGACCGACTGGATGCCTGTTGCGATTGCAAAATGCGTTACGTCGTTGCAACGCTAGAAAACGCGGTTGATTTGATTTTATTCAACCGGTATTTGAACAGAGTCGAACAGGAACATCACGAAAAAAATCCAGATGCATGGGAGGAGCGCTGGTTGCCTTGGCGGGTATTTTCCGACGTAGCTGTAAGCAAGATGGCAATCGGCGAAACCGCAAAACTTTTTAAGGAGGCAACTGCTTTGGCGGATTTGCGTGAGTCCTCTTACATTCCAATTCCTCTCTTTTGAACATAAAAATGCTGGCCGAAAGAACGAACTATTATGTACGTGACCATACCATTCCCGATGGGTTGGTCTTGCCAAACGGTTATCGGCCGTGGTGGATGTTGTGTCCTTATGAACGTCCAATCTGGACAGTCCTTGATACTGGTGACAAAAAGGACGTTACCATCCGCTTTGATGTTCGTCTTCCTGACGGCAATTTACTCGAGGATTATCCGAATCTTTATGATACGGTGCGACGTATTACCTATGCAGTCCGGACTGGCCCCTTAGCCTCAATTGATTCCGGGCAAGCACAGGCACAGGTAGCGACAAATTTAATTACTCTAGTTCGCTGGATGGTTCTTAACCATATCTATCAATTTGACGACCTCACCAGCTCCGATGCAAAAGAATATGGACAGTTGGCGGTCTACGGCGTAGACAATATCCTTAATACTGAAGGATTATTGCAGCGCCGTGTCGAGACTCTTGAGGCACGTGCCCAAGTTAGTGTAGATGACACTCCGGATGAGCGCAGGCAAAAAATGCAACGTGTTCTTCCAATTGTCAACCCGACTGGAAAAGCGTGGCGAATAAACCGTTCCCAGTTTTTGGAAGACTCCGGAGTTAATGGGGTAGCAACGAAAAAAGCAAAAGCAATTTTGCAAGAGCTTCTTGAACGGATAGGCTACGCGGTTCATAAACCGTCGGCGGATTCGTTCGAGGATGCTACGGGGATTAGCGCTCCCGCGACAACATTAGATACGTTTGACGACCAGGCCGTCTCAACGGAGCATTTGAGAAGGCTGCTAAAGCCGTTCGAGTATCTTTACTTGCATAGGAAAATTTTGACCGACGCGATGCGGAGGCCACCGTTTCCTAATAGCTCTGCCAGTGCAATTGCGAAGAAATTTGGCACCGCTATTGGCCGTACCGATACTGTTCCAATTGAACAAGCAAAGGTCCTCATTGAGCGTTCTGTGAGATGGATACTAGACTTTTCTCCGGCGCTGCTTGCGTACCAAGCGGGTGCATCTTACGCGGGTGAAGTTGATATTATTAGTAACTATTCGCCATTTCCTATCCTATTTTCCGAAAGCGAGATAGAACCCGCGCAGGCTCCGGCTAATAACAGAGGCTTGCCGCTTGGAACTGCGCTGAATTATCTTTTAACCGCTTGCAGCATCGTAATCGCTGCATTCTCTGCGCGCCGGGCGGCCGAAATAGCAGGTTTAAAAGCGAAATGCATTTGGTACGACCCTGCGGGAAAGCCATGGTTACAAGTCTTTATTCACAAAACCCATCAACGAAACACCGCCATCCCTGTTCCGGAAGTCGTAGTGATGGCAATCTCCCTGTTGGAAAAAATAAGTGAAACAGCCCGCCTCGAAAACGGCTCGCCTTATTTATTCCAGTACAAAATAGGCGAAACCGGTAAAGTTCGTGGGTTAAGCCGCTGTGGAAGTCCGATATTTTCCTTCACCCGCCATTTACGTGATTTCGGGTACTTCATCGACGTCCCTCCACTTCCGGACCAAACGCGCTGGACGTTCCGCCCACATCAGTTCCGGCGATTTTTTGCGATAGTCTACATCTGGGTCTATGAAGGTGGCAACTGGGGAGCGCTCTCGTATTTTTTGCGCCACTTTGACTCGACAATGACCAAGCGCTACGTGATGGACCCTGTAGTAGGCAAAATTTTCGCTCAGGTTTCACAAGAACGTACAGTGAAGATTTTAGTGGACGTCGCGTTTGGCCGTACCAGAGTTAGCGGCAAACAAGCCGAGCGCTTAGTAGAGGCGACGGAGAAATTGCACGTTCGATTGGCCCAAAAGATTCAAGTCGTATCTGAGCGCAAGCTCTACCAGCGGGTGCAGCGATTAATAGAGCGCAGCGCAATTCAGCTGGTAGGACTACCTTGGTCGTTCTGTGCTTCATCCCCAGGCTCAACAGCGCCACACATCTGCAATTCTGACCCGTCAGCTGGACCAGAGGTGAACAAAGCGACGTTCAACATTTGCTCAAAGTGTGAACATCAATTTTTAACGCCAGCGTTCGCCCCTTTCTTGGAGCGCACGATACAAATGCATGAAAAAATTTCTAATTCATCAAACGCCCCAGAAATTCTTCGTAACGCTAGTAAATATTCGGTGGTTATGATGAAGGCAGCAATTCACTCGGTAAAGACCCCATGAGCGATAACTCAAAAAAACCGGCGGTTGCCGCAAGAAAAGAAGCGCTTGCGCTTGCTAACTATATAAGCAAGTTGGAAATTCTCGAAAAAATTGCAAGCAATGAAATGAGCGATAGCTTTCCAAAAAGAATTTCACTCCCCTCTTTCTGCGCTTGGACGGATGAGCCCAATAATGTATTGCTGGTGTCCAGGAGTCTCTTATACCGTAAGGATACTGAATCCAGCAAGGATACCTACCTGTCTCTGTCCAAAAGATTGGAGGCGGCATTTAGCAACCTCAAAGCGTTGCGCAAAAGAGACAAAAAAAAGAATAGTTCTGAGTCGATTTTACATGACCGTCTTAAGGATTCCGAAATTACTGCGGGAAAATATTTAAACCAGTATATGATGGCTCTTCAAGAAGTAACAGACCTCCGGGAAATTAATTTACGTCAATCGGAACAGATAAAAAGGCTGACCGCAGAAATAGCGAAATTAAGCGGGTTAAATCTTGTTCGCAGTACAAAAAGAGCTAAGAGCAAATCTGATGCCGTATAAAATTAAGAAAACTGACAAAAATTTCGTCTATGCAAGGAAATCTTACATGGGTATCCCCGTACTCGTGCGGAGCAATAATATTTTTGTACGCGAGGTATGTCAGTACTTTCTTTTTCTAGTAATAGGTGAGCATTTGGCTGTGACGTCAGCGAAAACGTACGCCGAGCGAATAGCTCTGTTTTTCAATTTTTTAGAATATGAAGGTTTGGATTTCCGCGACGTCCGCGACGAGCACCTGATTAGATGGGAAAACCAACAGGCCAAGAACGGTGTTGCTGTGGATACACAAATTGATAGGTGTGATGCTGTATTTCAGCTCTACGTGTGGCTTGAAACACGCGGTTATATCACGAATTGTGTGAGAGTGCCTGGGCACAATGACCACCTCGCTTTTACCCCGGCCTTGACGTCTGCGCCACCGAAAGGCTCCAAGCGCGGGAAGGCGGTAAAGCACGGTATAGTTTCAGGGGTGCGTCCGAACTCCAAAGGAAAAAAATTCCAACCAACGCCGACCTTCGACGAAGTTACGGAGTTGTATGTTGTAGCAGACAATGGCGATGCCGCATTTACAGAGCGCAATCATCTGTTGATTGATTGGTACATCCAAGCAGGTGTACGACGACACGAATTCGGCTCGCTTACGGTTACTCAGATACCTAACTGGGAAAAAATCCACGAATTGCAGCAAGCATCGGAGGCGTATGGTTTTCTGCTTACTGTTACCAAAGGAAGAAAACCTAGGGAAGTTCCAGTTCTACCTGAGATTTTAGAACGCACGCGGGAGTATATAGAGGGGCCAAGGGAAGAAATAATTAAAAGATTTAAAAAGAAATATGGAAGCGATTACATAATCCCATCGGAAATATTTCTCTCAAACAAAACTGGCCGTCCGTATAATCTAACCTCATTAACCAATCTTATTAAGTCGTGGTTCAAAAGTGCGGGGATAGCTGGTACAGGTCATCGGCTTCGAGCGACATACCTTTGCGCGCTGTTCGACGCAGAAATCGAGGCTGAATTAGAACTTGTTCGTAAGCACCCGGAAACAAAGAGAAATATCGACTATGAATTCGTACTGCTGCGTGTCGCGGAGCGTGCTGGCCACTCGAGTCCGGAGCAGTTACGACCATACCTTACATACGTCAAAAAGCGGCGGAATCACAATGGACGGGATTTTGCACAATTAGTTATGGAGTTAGATGCCGCCCACCAGAGAATCGCATACTTGGAGCGTGCGTTAAGTGAAAAATTCAAGCAGCTGGAAGAATCTAAGAACCAGCTTAAATTGAACGCAAAGTAATTCAAAGCGGTTTGCGGGACGCAGCTTTGGCGGCGGGGCAAAGGTCAGGCGTATGCAGGGGCTTCCCCCCTGGGGCAGCGAACTTACACCAACGAGGTTTTCAACATCTGCAAGCGCTTTAGGTAAATCTGCGGGGCATCACGGGAACTCCAGGGGTTGTCCCCGTAGAGGTAACCGTGCCCAGTCGGGGTATGACTAAACGCGGTAATTTGGTCTGCGTGCAGCCTCGTGTGCAGGGTGCTAAATGTTCCGTAGTCGCCGTGGTCAGTCACGTCCACCGAGATGTTTTTTTTCATATTCTATGTTATTGCTGGTTTCCCTGGGGCTACTTTTGGTAAAATTGCTATCATAAATATCAAAATTCCACGTGCAGCCAAGTGCCGACGTGGCAACAATAGCAGTTGAGCAAAGGATACATTGGTGGCCCTTAAGTCATTTCTTACCGAATCGTCAGCTGCAACTCTCTTGGTTGCAGCTGCTCTTTTTTTGCTCGCCTTAGCATTCGTAGCCTTTTTCCTGGCTCCCGGGCTCGTACACTGGTTTCGCCTAAGGCGCATCGAACGCGTCATTAGCAAGTTCCCGAAGCCAAATAAGGTGACGGACTTCAAGCAAGTCTTTGTCGGTGACAAACATCTTTCCCATCTTTGGAGTGAGTACCGGGAATCGCTTCACCCTGTTGAGGAGCTCGAGGACGGGCAGCTGGTTGTCCGGGAATATCGAGCCACAGCTCCTGCTGAGATGTACTTTCATGCGCAGTCCGTTGTGGACAGCCGCTTGCATACAGAATTCTTCAAGCATGTGCCTGGTATTTTTACTGGGCTTGGAATTATCGGCACATTTTCCGGACTCATCCGTGGACTGGGAGTTTTTCAAGTTAGCGAGAATGCGGCGACGGTTAGAGCAAGTCTTGAGTCGCTGATGCATTCGGTAGGGGAAGCCTTCCTAGTTTCCGGGTCGGCCATCGGCTTGGCAATGCTTGTGACTCTGTTTGAGAAATTTCTGTTGAATGCTCTGTATCGACGTACTGACGCCATAACAAGAGCTATTGATGCTGGTTTTGAATCGGGCGTGGGTGAACACTACCTTGGCCGTTTAGTTCGTGCGTCAGAGGACTCTGCAAGTCAATCTAAGATTCTCAAGGACGCTTTGGTCGAAGAGCTGGGCGAACTTTTGCGCGAGCTTACGGCCGCGCAAATCACCGCGTCCAAAGAGCAGCAGGAGCAGCTCGCTTCACGTCTTACGGACGCGTCTCGCGAGCAAGTGGAGGCGGCGCGTCAAGACAACCAGGCTCTTGGTGCAACCATCGCAGAAAGCATCAAGCAAAGTCTGGAGGGGCCATTGCAGGATATCGCAAGCACCGTAAAAACTGCTAGCGGTGACCAGAGTGCTAGTGCGGTGGGTATGCTTCAAGACGTCATGTCTACCTTCAGCGAGCGACTTAGCTCGCTGTTTGGAGGCCAAATTTCTGGTATTAATCAACTGAACCAGCAGACTGCAACAAGCATGCAAGAGGCCGTCAGCACACTTCAAACGCTGGTCGCAAATATTGAAGAATCGAGCCGCCGTTCGACCGACAATATGGCTGAACGTATGGCGGACGCTATCCAGAAGATGGAGGCCCGTCAGGAGGCGATGAATAATCAGTCGTCGGCCTTTGTTGAGCAAATACGCGGGCTGGTTGCTAACTCGCAATCGGAAACGTCTAGCGCATTGCAGGAGACCTTGCAAAATATTGGAGAACAAGTAGGGACAATGCTGGAGAGATTGAATACCTCGCAGTCCCAAGCATTTGAAAATTCATACGTGCGCGAACAGGCCGCCAGCGAGCGCGCCAGTGACGCTGTAGGGGCGATGACGGCATCAGTCGAATCCGTCGTAACAGAATTAAATGCCGCGACGACCCAAATGGCGAAAAACATCACTTTGCTTACGCAGACAACATCGAGCTCGGTTGAGCGGATGCATGCTGGCGCGGAGCAGCTTGGTCTCGCTTCGCGCAATTTCGCAACGGCTGGAGAGCGAGTCTCTTCCGTAATGACCCAAGCAGCGGGGGTTTCCGAGAAGCTCGCAGAGACATCAGGCGCGCTTACGGTTGGTGGTTCGGCGATGCAGACACTTATCAAGGATTATCAAGCACAGCGTGCAGTTGTTGAAACGCTGGTCGGCGAACTACGCGCAACCGTTGAGTCCGCACGCAAGGAGGCATCCTTAACCGCTGACGTTCTTGGACGAATTGAGAGCTCCGCCCAGAAGCTAGGATTAGCTCAGAAGCAGGCTGATGAGTATCTGGACGGTGTCAGCAAAGTGCTGGCAGATGCGCACACTTCATTTGCGACGGAGGTAAAGCGAACCCTGAACACTGCCAATACAGAATTCCACGCAAAATTGAGTACTGCGGTCAACATGCTTCACTCCGCAATTGGTGAACTTGAGCTCACCTTGGCTACCTCTGGCGCCATTTCACCGGTGAGGAAATAAGTCATGATTGGCACAAGGGTCGTCCTGAAGCGAGGCAACAAAGATGAAGCGGAAAAGCCATTTTGGATTTCGTTTGCCGACCTTATGACCGCACTGATGGTTCTCTTTCTTGTTGTCATGGGAGTGGCGTTGCTTGCGGTGACCAAGAATGTCACTGAACGCGAAAAGAAGGAAGAGCAGCATCGCAAGGACATCGAGACCATCCTAACCCGGTTTGAGCAAGCAGCCAAACGTCATGAGCAAGATGGGGTGCATGTCGACCGTCTTCGTCAAGTTATTGACTTTGGCGACCGCGCTCGCTTTGCATTTGGGAAATCCAACTTAGATGCCAGCCAAGAGGGGGTGCTGCGCCGCTTTGTTCCAGAAATTCTGAATCTGGCAAACGACGACCTTGGGAGGCGCGTGCTTAAACGCATGGTGGTCGAGGGGTACACCGATAAAACGGGTACCTATTTGAGCAATCTGAATTTGAGCCTTCAACGGAGCCAACGGGTGCTCTGCACAATGTTTGCTGTGCGTGGCGACAGCCTGCTTAGCCCCGAACAAAAGGAGCAGGTCAGGAACCTATTTTTGGTCGGAGGTTATTCCTTTAATGCTGCAAAGGAGACCGACGAGGAGAGCAGACGTGTAGAGATGCGCTTAGAATTTTTGGGCGTAGAAGAGCAACGAGCAACTGCCCAGCAGCAGGTTGGCAATTTTGGTGACTGCGCCCTGCCATGAGCGCACTTAGCCACTTAGCCGCCTTGCTTGGCGCCGGTACTGGCCTAGGAGCGCAGGCGTTAACTCAAGACGGCAATATCGATGCTGTTCTAGTCACCATGCAAAAAAGAGCCAGGGGGCGGACTGCTACCCATATCGCTGAAGACCAACAGCTATCGGCATTGCAGAGGTTTTGGCAAACCCAGGACATACCCGTTTTTCGAGATGCGTACTTAGTCTCCTGGGGCTTGCATATTCCTCATAAAAAAGAAAGTCTCTGTGTCTTGGAAGATGGGCCACGACTAGAGCGCCTTTTATCGTGTGTCGACGGCTGGGGCGAACAACCTGGTGCCTACCGCAGGTGCTATCAAGGACTGGTTAAAAGTTATTTCTGCTATTCGCCCACCTCCGAAGATGGGAAGGCAAATGCTCGCAACAACTGGCCTATGTTCCGAGACTATCTTCACGACCGAAATTGGCGCATTAAAGATGAACGTGCGAATCCCGATTGGGTCCAGGTCGCTCTCGACAATCGGCAGCTCTTCGAACGAGACCCGTGCGCTCCTTACGTAGACACCTTGCTCCAAGGTGATACAGCCATTATCGACTCACTTTGCGACCAGCTTTCCATCAGCAAGACATCCTGGTTCTTGGAGAAGCTTGTGATGGCGCAGGTGCGCAAAGCTGTTCAAAAAAGCGACCAGGATTTCAGTGGCCTGTTGCGCCGACTTCTACACGTCCTTGGGGACAACCCTGTTTTGCGCGACTCTGGACTGAGACTTCTCTTGGACCGCTATGCGAAAGTGCCGGGGTTGAACCTGCATCAGGACCTCCGCGACCTAACCGTAGGGTGGTGGGGAAATCCATGGCTACCCTCGAACGAGACCCGTTGGGGAGGAGTTACGCCAGAGGCTAAGGCCATGGTTTCCGATTGGCTAAAGTTGGAGTTCATTGAAGACTTTTTCACCAAGCTGGCAGAGGATGGTCTGGGTGACCCGAGACGAATGGAATTTTGGAAGCGCTATGTGCATGCAATCGAGCACATCGAATTCGCGCTCGGCAGTTCTGCCCGCAATTCGCGTGAACCAGATTTTGTCGCCCTCCGAAAGAAGATGAAGGGCCTTATCTGCGAGCTAGATGCGCCGGGTACAAATAACGCGTTCATTATGCGAATGGGGCGATTGGTGGCGGTCGAGTTTAGTGACCCCGGCAATGCCCTGTACGGGTATGACTCATCCAAGACCGTTCCTTTCAATACCTCGCATACTCTCCGGCTGCCGCTCGATGTCGATAATTCGCTGAAACAAAAATCGAAGTCGGTATTGTGGCAAGGACATCATGGTACTCCAGACAGTTGGAACAAATGGGAGAGCATAGTCGAGGAAAAGTTGCGTCGGCAATTCGGCATCGCACCAGCTCTGAGAAGGCAGGCTTCCTTCGAGCCGAGACAGAACTCCGCTTCTCGGCAAGCTTCGAGTACAGCCCCTACTTTAAACGCCTCCCAAACGCAGCCTTACTCACGTCATGCGCTGGCTTTGTTTGCGGAGGCAAATGGCCTACAAATCAACGACAAATCGGGCGTCGGTGGAAATCTTTGGGTGTTCGCCGGTGCAGCTGACGCTGAAATAATGCGCACACTAACCGCCTGGGGCTTCAGTCACAAACCAGGCAAGGGATGGTGGAAGTAAGGATGGTAAAAATGTTCAATTTATTCAAAAAAGGTGTTGCCCCCGTCGCTAACGAAAAGTGGTTTCGCCGCTGGTCCATGACAGGCGTGGAGATGTCCGCTGCGAATAGCACCGGCGGCGTCAAACTCGGCGGAGAGCTGGTCCGTGGATATCTCACTCAACTCGTCGATGATGGCTTGGCTGTCGAGACTGGAGATGGTGCTGTTTTGCCGTGGGATTCTCTGTATCTCGCATTGTCCAATCCGGCATACGCTGGTCTGGTGGATGCACTGCAAATTCCTGATTTGGTGAACGCCAAACCCGCGCTAAGGAGCAGCCAATCGCTCGCCGACAAGGACTTCTCTATTGCCATTGGCGGATGGCGAAACCAAGCCGGAAAACCATTCGATGGTGAGCTTATCGGGCCGATATTGGTTGATGGCGACAGCACAGGACTTATGTTGCCCGCACAGTGGGAGCTTTTCAAAGCTGCTGTTGCTTTCGCCAAGCGGCCAAGTGAGGAGCATTCTGACCTGGCGCATCGCAAAGCCTGGGGAGCTATACGAAAACTGGCTCTTTCGGCAGACGCCATTTTGGATGACTTTCTTCACCGCTCGGTTGTACTTACGCCAGAAACTCTGGACATAGAGCTACGCAAGTCGGCGGTTGTCGCCGACGATAAAGTTGTAGAGGTCATTCCAGGATTTGCAGATGAGCCTCTTGGGTGGCTTGAGGCCTTCGACCGGGCGAAGGAGGTCCGCGACCGCTATGACATTCCAACGGCGGAGGGAATTGTCCAGGTGCTCATCGCTCCGAAGGTGAGAACTGTTCTTCAGGAAATCAAACGGATGGAACACCGTAGAGTCGCTGGGGCGCGTGCTCGGGCATTCCTGGTCAATCCCTTTGCTACATTGGGGCCCGACGCGACAGATGTGATTAGCGAGAAGCAGTTCGAGAGTGCACGAGATGACGCAGGCCTGACTTACGAAAGGTTTATACCCGTTGTTGAAAGAGATGGTTTAGGTCGTCCTGAAAAAGTAGGCCTGATGATTGAGGTATCGAATTCGTCGGGCATTCTGTCATCGGAGTCGCGCTGGCTGAATGTCGATGAACTGAAGTCTTTCGTTCAGACGCTGAGCGTCAGCCTGGAAAAAGGCCACCAGCTGCTTGCCTGGCATGGCTATGATTTTGAGTTAAGCGGCGAGGCCTCGCGTGACCTTGAAGTTCTGTGTGATGTGCTTGGGATATGGCAATCGTCGACCACTTTGGTCTCCTATGCACAGGTGCACGACCTAAGCGGATACTCAGCTCGTATTGAAGGTATTGGGGCTGAAAAGCCTTACCACTCCCCATTTATTGCCAAGAAAAATGAAGGGGAAGGATGGTTCCCCGAAAATGTTGTTCCGATGGTGGTCTATCAACCGAAAGATGGCTCGGAGCCTATCGCGGTTCCGACAAGTAAGGCTGCGATTGAAAAGTTGAAGGAAGACATTGACGTTGCTATCGGCACGGGCAAACAATCCGTTGAGGTACCTTGGCTTCCAGAATCCATTTCAGTGGAAGATGGCAATGCAATTGTTAAGGCCTTTGGTCGATTATTCGATGAGCTGGAAGCCGAGGATGCCTCTGGCCAAACAGGTTCTAAAGGCACGCGGGGCAAGCGCAGTCTTGACGTACCGGCGCAGTTGATACTTCGGGCGAATATCCAGAAGGTCGAATATGAAGAGCTTCGGCGAGAGGCTCTGGAATCATTGCCTCGGGCTCCCAAGATACCGGTGTCGATTCGTCCCGAATATTCGCTGCTACCACATCAATGCGAAGGACTAGCTTGGCTACAGCATCTATTCAGTTTGCAAACAGACTACCAGGTGAGAGGGGCCATACTCGCTGACGACATGGGGCTAGGTAAGACTTTTCAACTGTTAGCTTTGATTGCCGGTCTGCTCGAACGGGAGCCAGATATCGCCCCGATGCTTGTAGTCGCACCTGTCTCTTTGCTCGAAAATTGGGCGGAAGAGGCTCAAAAATTTTTCGTACCTGGAGCTTTGCCTGTACTGACAGCGTACGGAAAAGGACTGGACAGCCTTCGTGTGCAGCGTTCTCAAATTGACGAGCGCTTGCTAGAAGAAGACAAGTTGGTCAAGTTTTTGGTTCCGAATTGGGTGGGTACCGCCAAGATAGTGCTGACAACTTACGAGACACTGCGTGACCTGGAATTTTCATTTGCGGCACAGAAATGGTCGCTAATGGTTTGCGACGAAGCGCAACGCATCAAGAACCCTGCCGCCATGGTGACCCGAGCGGCAAAGAAGCAGAACGTGGATTTCAAGATAGCGTGCACAGGAACGCCGGTGGAAAATACATTGGCTGACTTGTGGTGTCTCTTCGACTTTGTGCAGCCGGGCCTCCTCGGCGCGTTGAACGAATTTGGGGACCGCTACAGAAAGCCCATTGAGGCGAGCACTGCGGAGGAGAAAAGTCGCGTCGAGGAACTTCGTGCGCGCATAAGTCCCCAGATACTGCGGCGCCTAAAGATTGATGTGGCGACCGACCTTCCGCCAAAAATCATTGTTAACGACTGTCGACGCCTTCCGATATCGACAGAGCAGAGGAATTTGTATTCGAAATCCGTTGAGAGCTTCAAGAAGCGAGCAGAGCCAGGAAATGCCAGCCCGTTCAAAAATCATTTGGGACTGCTTCATTATTTGCGATTGGTTTGTACGGACCCGAGGCCGCATGGCTTGAATGTATTTAAACCTGAAGTGCTCCGCGAGTATCGTGAAAAGGCACCGAAGCTCCATTGGCTCCTCAACGTTCTGCGCGACATCAAAGCGAAGGGCGAGAAGGCTATTGTTTTCTGCGAATTCCGTGAAATTCAACGTTTGCTACAGCACTATATTGAAGAGGAATTTTTACTTCGGCCGGACATCATCAACGGCGATACCAGCGCATCCGCCGCTCACACAGCGAGTCGTCAAAAGCGCATCAAGGCGTTTCAGGAAAAGGAAGGCTTTGGTGTCATTGTACTTTCACCCATTGCAGTTGGATTCGGCGTGAACATTCAGAAGGCAAATCATGTAATCCACTATACGCGGACATGGAACCCTGCCAAAGAAGACCAAGCGACCGACCGGGCTTATCGAATTGGCCAAAAGAAGCCCGTCTACGTGTACTACCCGGTTGTCCACGCCCATGACTTCACGACCTTCGACATCAAACTGGATGAGCTGCTCGAATACAAGCGCAAGCTTGCGGAAGACATGCTGAACGGCTCCGGTGACATCACGCCTGGCGACTTTAAAATTGTCGACGTCGTGCCCGGCGCGAGCGTTGATGACATCGATAAGCGCATTGACATTGACTTGGCCTCTCGTATGGGATGGCAGCATTTCGAATGCTTGGCGGCAGCATTGTGGGCGAAGCTGGGATATGAGTGCTACAGGACGCCTGCTACAAAGGATTACGGCGTCGACGTAGTAGCGATTTTGGGCCAGTCGGGCCTTCTCATCCAAACAAAAACATCGGGCACAGACGGGCACGCTCTAAATTGGGATGCAGTGAAAGAAGTCGTCGCCGGTGAGGCGTACTACCAGCGCCGCCACCCGAAGGTGCAATTCAAGAAAATCTGCCTCACAAACCAGTTCTTTAACAAACATGCTAGCGAAAATGCTGAACTGAACAGCGTGCAATTGTTGGACCGTAATGAATTAAATCTATTACTGGGTAAGCACGAAATTATGATGCTGGAAGTTGAGCGGATGCTGTATGCGGAATGGTCATCTCAGTATGAGTATTGAAAAAATGAAAAGCCCGGCTTCCTATCACCCTGGACCGCCAGAGGTGCAACCGGAAGAACGATTGCTATTAATGGGAGCTACGGACTGGGAGATTTTCATCGAGGAGTGTGTTCGACAGCTTCAAAAGGAAGGCGAATATGTCCAGGTACATCATCTCGGCGGCGCAGGAGATAAGGGCCGGGACGTCTGTGGGTACACTCTTATGCATCCTGATGAGAATACTTGGGACCTCTATCAAGCAAAACATTATGCGGGTACATTATCCCCCAGCGACTTCGTTGGGGAATTGGCAAAATTTCTATTCAATGTATACATCGGTGCTTATAAATGTCCCCGAACCTACCATATCTGCGCATTGAAAGTAGGAGTTAGCCTCCTAGACCTGGTGCTGAATCCAGAACGTATGCGTGTATGGATTCTAAAAGAATGGAAAAATAAAAATGGGGATTTTTCTGGGTACAAGCAAAAGCTAACTGCGGAACTGGAAGTTTTCGTCAATAAATTCCCTTTCGAAATAATGAGAGTTACCCCTCCGGCCGTACTTCTAGATATTCATAGGCGTACACCTGCGCACTGGCCAAAGTTCGGAGTCTTGGATAAGCGTAAACCCAACCCAGCAGTTCCTGTTGAATTGGGTATTGACGAAATGAATTACATTTTTGCGCTGCTTCAGCTTTACTCGGAGCATGCAGGCATCAACATAGATGACCCCGACACAATCCCTAAAGCACTTCTCGCTCATTTCAAAGTGCAGCGGCGCTTATTTTTTTGCGCAGAAGGCTTAAATCGCTTTAGCCGAGATAAATTACCTGGCGCCTTTGAGGAACTTCTCGACCAAATCGAGCTTGGTGTTGGGACAACTTTAACGTCACCGCATGAGAGCGGCATGCAGCGACTTAAGGAGACGTTAGGTATTGCCAATTCATTGCCAGTGAGTGCCAATCCGCTCTCTGCTAGGTTACAGGCCGGAGACCTTCAGGGTGGATGCCATCATTTAGCTAATCAAGAGCGAATAACTTGGATAGATTCTGATGAGTGATAAAATATTCAACTCTCCCTTCGAATTGGGAGTTCGGATGGTGTTTCTATTGCAGACATTGCATCCTAGTAAGGTGGACCTTCAACGCCTTGTATATCTAGATTATGCTTCGATATACTCAGCAGACCTTGGTGGGCCGCCTAGCCTTCATACTCCGGTACCATTGCGCGGTGGGGAGTACATAAGTAGGCGAGAGATTATTGAGGAAGGTCTATATTTAATGGCGACCCGTTCTTTTGTTGATATTGATGCAACCGAGGGTGGCATAGTTTACAGTTTAGGCGAAAACGGTACCTCTCTAACTGGGCTTTTAGGTAACGAATACTCTCGGTCTTTATTAAATTGTTGCGAATGGACATCCTCGAGATTTGGCTCTCTCACTGATAAGCAATTAGAGGCGGTTTTCGATAAGCATGGATTACTATGGGGCGCTCATTTTGTGTCCAGTGAATTAAGGACTTCTATATGAGTATATTCCTTTACAAACTAGTGGTGACGGGGCCGGACAAAGAAACTGCTAGCCTCGAATTTGACGGCCTAGCGCATCTTGTCTATGGTCCTACCGATACAGGGAAATCGTATATTGTCCAATGCCTAAGGTATGTTTTAGGAAGTGAGGAGCAACCTCATGATATTGGATACTCACGCGGATATACACGTGTCGCATTACAATTGGAAATTGCCGATGGAACAAAATACACATTTTTTAAAGATTTGCAAAATTCGGAAGATTTTGTGTATGTTGGATTTCATGACTTGCCCCCTCAGGATTCTGTCCCATTAAAGATTGGTGGCGAAGCCAATCTGATAAATTGGTCGGGTGCAACCGGTCGAAAGATACTCGCAAAGAGTGGCACTCTTGGCAATATGACAGCCAATGACCTGCGCTATGTTAGTATTTTCGATGAAATTGAGACATTGGATAAGGTATCTCTTGAGGGTAAGGACAGATTGTCGAAGACTAGGAATAAGTCTTCTATTTCTCTAATTTTGTCGGGGGTCGACGATTCAAACATAGTGTTAGTCGCTTCTGCTGACAAAATAAATATCGCTAAAGGGCATGTCGAATCTATAGAGGAACAAATCAATTCCTTGAAGTCCGAAATGCCTTTCCAACTCACAAAAATAGATGCAGATACGTCGCTAGCAAGAGCGGAAGCTCAGATAGTTGAGTTGAACACTTACTTTAAAACAAACTCAGATGAAATTAAAGTCTTAAAAGAAGAACGCTCTACTCTTGACTTACATGTTAGAGAGCAGGTTGAAGCAATTTCTGCCCTGCGCGAAGCAAAGAACCGATTTCACCTATTAGATAAAAAATATAGTAATGACCTAGAACGGCTGCAAACTATTTCAACTGCCGTGGCCGTTGTGGGGTATTTTGAGACTCGTCCCTGCCCCTTGTGCCAAACTGACGTCGAGCATCAATTACGACACACTGATGACAGTGAAAGACACCAGACGCTCCGTCGCGCTTCTGAGGCCGAGGCGTTAAAGATTGTAGGATTGCGTACGGGGTTGAGCCACGCAATTGATGATATTGAACGAGACATCAGTTATTCCGAAAGGGTCTTAGAGTTAGCACAACAAGAGGAGCGAGTTAACTTGGCTGCCCAAGCTGAGCTTCTTGCGCCTAAGGAGTTTGGCAATGAATTTAGCTTAGAGGCTTTATCTGAACGGAAAGCTATTCTTAAGGCGGCTGTCAAAGATTTCGAAAAAATTGATGCCTTAGAAATTCGTTTAGCTAATATGAAAGTTAAAGCTAAGAGAAAAAAACAAATTGTGGAGCGCGATTTGGCCAAAACCAGCACCGAACTCTGCGGAAAAATTAAGTTATTATTGGATTTGTGGGGTGTGCCTGGGGTAGAGTCCATCTCATTTGATGAATCTCTTATGGATATATTAATAAACCAACGAAAACGAATCTCGTTCGGTAAGGGAAAACGGGGAATATTTCTGACGGCATATGTCGTGTCTCTGATGGAGTTAGCTTTAACCAATGGGCACCCGCATTTGGGTATAGTGATTATTGATTCTCCAGTCGTGACCTACAAAGACCCCAAACACGGCAACGCTGGCCCAGATGAAGTTCTTCAGGTTATTGTGAAAGATAAATTCTATTCCTGGCTTGCGGACAGGGATGCGGTCGGACAAGTAATCGTTTTGGAAAACGAGGCACCAGAGGATAATTTAGTCGGACGCTTAGCATCTACCGAATTCGTAGGTATTGGGAAGGCAGAAGGAAGGAAAGGATTCTTTCCTATATCGAGTTATTCAGCTTCCTTCGTTCCTGATGACGAGGGATAGCGACTCAACTTGAGTTTTTAAGTACGTTGAAAACTTGAGCTAGTGTGTTGGCGATTTTTACGACAATTGTATTTTTCGGGATATTTCCGTAAAGTGCCACAATGGGAGACCACGGCTAGTGTCGGAAGTGGTTAAGAACTAAAATATTTTACAAAATTACCTATGTTAGAACTCACTGAAACTCTTAATTGCGGTGGAACATTGAGAGTCGACTTGAAGGGATGGAGAATAACGTATTTTATTCAAGGTCCAGATAGAAGATACAACCCAAAATTTTATACTGTGGAAGGCTCGACTATGGATAGATATATTTCCGTGTTGAAGAAAAATTTTGCGGAATATGAAAGGCTTAAAGAGGCTTTGGCTTTGGCCAACCAGGAAAGTTTTTCAAAGCATCTTGACATGGGTATGTCAATCCATATGATGAATAAGGTTCCTAGCTTCAACGGTTTGCACTTGGGGTCTCACACGCAGCCCGTATCAACAAATTTTCAGCTGCAAAAATTGATTGATACTTATGTTAAAGCCGGTGAGAGAGCGATGAGAATGCAAGTTTTGCTAGGCTCACTTTAGAATATTGTTGGCCTAGATATTGTCAGCACCTTTGGAGGTTAAGTGGTTGATTTATTAAATCCTGAACTGATTAAGAATTTACTTGCCTTGGCATCTTTGATTGTGACATGTATAGTTGGAATAAAAATAAAAGAAATTATCGAGTTTCTGGAATGGCACAGAACGAAACAAGAGATGTATGTTGAGAAAATGCTAAAAATACCGGAGCTTGATGCACCTACTAAGGAGGCTCTCGCAGAGCAACTCAACTATGTTATATACCGAAAACTAAGACGCATACCGGCAGATAAATTCATCCGCGAAAGAGTCAATTTTTTGGTAGAGCAGTCAAACGGTGAAATTCAATATTTTCAAATCTCTCGTGCTTGGAAGTACATAAAACTTAGAGATAAAAAGCTTATCGTAGAAATTACTTATGGAGACAGAATTGTAAATATTTTTGAGCGCGTTTTTGGTTTAATATTTTTAATCATGGCGTGCTGGTCACTCTTCGTTGCCGTGACGTCGAAAGAACTGATTAAAGTTGACAGGCTCTATCTGCTATCTGTTTTCTTTTTGTTTCTTATTGGCGCGATGTACTATGCCTGGCAGAATATTCCGATTGCTATCGCAAAAAAAATTGCTCCTGTCCTATTTGGATTTCAAAACGAAGTGCCGAATAATAGCAATCCATCAGAATAAAATAGTTTCCTGAGTATGGCCGATGGAAAAGGACGAAAACAAACATCTAGGCTATACGCGGCGTCGAGAATGGATTGTTGTCACGACCGGTGCGTGTGTTATCGTTTACTTGGAATACGAGCCGGAGACTACTGATGCGGGTTGGCCGAAGAAAAACTAACTTTCCATATCCGCCCAAGAATGGCGATTGTGGAGCGTTAAGGTTGTTGGACCTAGTGTTCTGCACTGAACTTTTTCTTGATGATTTTTGGAGGACCATTTTTGAGTCTAGATGCCATTGAACTTTCAGAAACGCTGGCTTTCAAAGGAAAGCTGACTGCACGCGAGTCTGGTTTTGATTTAACTTATTATTTCCCAGGACCTGACCGAAGATACAACGGTACCATCCTGAAAATTGACTCGTCTATGCTCGAGCAGTACATCACTGCATGGCAAGATAATTGGCACATGTACCACACACTGCGGGCTTCTGTACAATCGACGTCTTTCTCGGCATCGGGGACTCTCGGCATGACGATAGATTCGAGAGGCGTCCGACTTTATCAGCTGCGAGTGGAAAGCGACTCAGACCTTGGCATTATGTTGGATACTTTGCGATATGCACAGATGCGGGGGGCTGCCCTGAGGTCTGATATTCTAAGTCGTTTGGGTAGAACTGAAATGTCGGCAGATGAAAAACTAATGCGGTTCACTCGATTTATGAACGGCGAGGACATGTCGGTATGCACTAATCCATTGGTTAGTAAAGAAATAACTATTGCGCTATTGCTAGTGCGTTCAAAATTAAAAATTGGAATTAACAGTTGCCGCCACCACGTTAGTAATTGGTTTGGCAAACAGGCAGCCCAGGACTTTATGGAGGATATCCGCCGCCACGGCCTGGAAGTCTTCTGCGAACAAGCTACTTTTATTATTTCTTGGCAAGGCCGCTCGTAAAGTACATATGATGGACGCAGCATTGAGCGATGGCTCCTCAGTCCTTTTAGGATTGAAACGACTCGACTTACTGTGGCGCGCTTAAACCACGCCCCGTGGCACGGAGCAAAAAAGCACATCAGTCGACATCAAAATCGGCCGCAAATGACGACGCGAGAACCTTCTTGATACGTCGCGATGCTACAGATTTTTTAGAACAGCAAAACAGGCCGCAATTTGCGGCCCTTTTGTTAGCCCATTATTTTACAGAATATTATGGCTTGATGCGGAACTGCTCCTTGTCTTTACCGTCGAGCCAACGCGGAGCGCGACCTCGGCCAGTCCACTCTTCGCCGGTCTCGGCATTCCTAAACTGAGCCGCAACAGGTTGGCGAACCTTAGCGTCTTTATTTTTTGCAACTCCGCCCAAGTCGGCAATGCTCAGACCATGCTCTTTCATGATTTCAGCGATTTTGGTTTTTGCAGCAGCCAGCTCGGTCGTGCGTGCCGCATCGGCATGTTTTTGAAGTTCAGCAATTTGTGCTTGCAGTTCGGAATATGACGACATTTTTTCTCCTGGGGAATATTTTAATATGCAGAAGGAATTTAACACATTTTCTGTCAGAATCCCAGCGAACTGGCGCTGCACTAGCACTCGGGATGATAACGGCACTACCGCAGCCCCAGCAATACCTCAAAATTTATCATGATTTGGTAAATCTCTGTGACAATATACTTTCTTGGTCTTAGCAGCATTTATTTTTTGCAAAGTCCATCGCCCCCTTCCGAGGAGATAGCCCTTGAGTGAAATACTGACATCTTGGTTCATGTTCCCAGAACTGACGCATGGCCCATTTTTAGCCATTAATCTGAGTAATCGCAAGAGTGGTTCGAAGAATCACAATGACAACTTAATGGCGAGGGATAAGACAGGGAACTGGGATATCCCGGCCGCAGGACGAAAGGATGGCCTCAAGGGGAAGACAGTAGTGCTGTTTTACTCGACCCCGCAGCAATCCAGCAGAGTATACGTCGGAACCATCAACGCACATCGGATAGCAGGGAAAACTGAGCACAAACCGCCCCGCAACAGGTATGAGCTTACTGCGAAGGACGGATGGGAGCTAGTTGCTGAAACATCGAGCAATTTTTCCGAATTCTTTGCTGGCTTTAGAATGAGCGCAAACCCGACCGTTGTCTGGATGGACGCGCAAAATTACGTCCCAGAGCCTGACCGTGCGGCGGATGCAGAGAATTATGAGCCACTTCCAGTTCCACCAGGAATTAGCTACATGGCATGGGTGGCGCTTCGGGAAAATCATCGAGTGTTTGTCAAAAACGTTATCCGTGTTTGGGGACGTAAATGTGCACTAACAGGTATCGAGGCGCCTTTTCTTATTCACGCAGCTCACATCGTACCTTGGAGTGTAGCAAAAGGTGAGGAGAAGACAACGGAGCACAATGGTTTAATGCTCTGTGCTCATTTACATGCGTTATTTGATGGGTACCAAATCTCCTTTGATGACGAAGGTTTTCTTCTTCTTTCAAGTAACATCTCAATTGGAGTGCGGAATTTAGTCCTAGCTACCCGCCACACGCGATTAAGAATCAAACCGAGCTTAAAACAGAGGGGGTTCTTGGAGCGACATCGCCTCGGAACAGATGGCGAGACGAAATGGGTAAAATCCTGAGAAGCATTTTCTATTGAAAATAATAAAGCGAATTGAAAACATTGAAGTCTCTGCCAAAACGTGAAAGAATTGTGTCTTTAAATTATGGAGATGAGCCGCAATGAAAAAATTAACCGCTTTGGAAATGGCACAAGATTCTTCCATAGGACGCAATTTAGCGCCCGAGGAAACGTCAGAATTGCAACGACTTCGCCGCGAGCTTGTAGAGTTAAACAATGATTTTCTGAATGAAGTTTCTGATATTCTAACTGGAGGAAAGCGGGAATTAGATTTAGAATTGATGAAAAACCAGCGTGCTAAAATATTTCGAAGTGAAAAATGAACTGGTAGGTGATGTCCTGAGACAGAGTTAAGAGATTGGTACAAAGGACAAGATGGAATCTGCTGACGAATGAGCTGATGACAGCGCCAGATACGATGAGGTCCGCACATCGAATCATTTGCACATGGGAGTGCCCGACGCTTAGTTGTGTAAGCGCTGCGCTAACACTTCGCAGTCGGCCTCAGTGAGGCCCGTCGCAGGATTTGTTGCGAACAGGTTTGCGCAGAATGGCTTAAATAAATGCGGTTGGTCGTCGACCGCCAGCCATTGCTGCCACGCCCTGTTGTGCGACCGGAGCCATGCTTCGATTTCGGCTTGGCGCACGTATCTACCGAATGCTGAATCGTCTTGAATCTCTCGCCAACGCGGCGTTACACCAACGATGCGTGGCGCTATGTCGGCGCAGAACAGCGACTGAAGTTCGCCCAGGGCGTGGGCTTCTCGCCAAGTCGAACTTATAACTACATCAACCTTCGGCCGACTGCGCAATACATCCTCCAGGAGCGGCCGGTTACACATCAATAGTTCGGCGTTGTAGTTGATATCCGGATGCAGCACCCCATCAAAATCCAAGAAGAGAATCATTGGCTTACTGCTGCCCGCAACAGTTTCAAGCTGGATATGGAATTGGACTGCTTCAGCATCGCGGTCGAAGACTGTCCAAGCATCTGCGCTGACGTTGTGCAGACAGATTCGCTTTCGTAACCTGCCGACATTCGCGTCAGTGCTATCGACACGCTGCGGCCTGATTTGTCAGCACCGCGTATCGCTGCTATGGCGGAATAGTAGTTGCGGGGGTTCAGCATAGGCGCAGTCAGTACCATTCAGTGTTAAAGGGGATGAAGGAGACCTGGCTGTGCAGAATGCGACATGCATTGAGGTAGTCCGGATTGGTAAACTGTGGCCCCTCAAGCACGATTGCATATGCTGCCAAGATATGGTCAAGGCAATCGCCACGCTCTCTTGTGGTTACGATGAGGTATGACTTCGGCGTTCTGTCAGTGTCAGTGGCATGCCAAGCATCCACCTCGTCCCCCAAGCTCGAATCAGCGTCATACGGTGTGGCCCAACTTGCGTGCAAATTATTAGCAACTGTATGCATGCCAGACCGCTTCAGCAGTGAGAGCACATCAGGATGCGTTTGACCGGCGACAATCTTTGACGTCAGAACAAACAGCGTGTCGAACGCTCGATACAAGTCAGACAGCATCGGCGTTATGACGTCCACGAATATAATCGGCCGTTTATCGGAATCTGCAAGAGGCAATGGCATCCGCTAGCCCCTCGTGTGCGATACCGAGGTGAGCTGTGCTTGCAAAATGCTCCGGGCTTGAGCAAGCTGGCCGAACATGAACCCTGTGCAAACGTTGCACAGGACACACTGGTCTTCGAGATGCGAACCCACGAGAGACTGCCCGCTGATAACGTCATCAATTACGATAAATGGTACTGGCGTCCCTAACGCGTGAGTATCGAGCCAATTTTCAATTTCAACTAAGCGGTAGCTATCACCATTTACATCTCGCGGCGTAGACCAGTACTCGTGCAGGTTTTCGGCAACGAACGCCATCCCCGTAAGGCGAAACGTGTCGCAAAGCTGCTCTCGATTCAGGTGCAAGACCCATGACGAGGATATGACGTAATGTGGCAAAAACTCTTTATGCAGCTGTCGCAGATTCTCTCGGGCAACTGCATGAAAAACCTGCTGCCAAACCTCCTCTGCGTTTGCGGTTTCGCCTGCGGACAACGCCGCAAGAACATTCTGCGTGTTCAGCGTGGGGTGCACACAGAGCACGTCGTCAATGTCCAGGAACACTAAAACGCTCATAATTTTTCTCCCAACAAAGCCCCGAATACCAAGGAGCTTTCAGGAACCGCCCAGCCCAGCCCAGATGCAGTTTTCCGAACCACCCATTGCATCTCTGCTTTAGTTCCCCACCGAGTGCTGGTTAGATGCACCAATAGACGCTTGAGAATCTGGACATCTGATAACTTGTAATACTTCGTTTCCCGATTCGCCAGGCACTTCGCAACGAGCTGTTCGGCAAGGTCCAGGCACATGTTGTAACGGGCCTGGACCTCGGCTTCTGTAGGCTCGTCGGTGTACTTGCCTGACACTGCGTCTAATCGCACTGCAAACTTAGCCTGCGCGCCAGAAACACTCGCAATCGAGGGCGAACGTGGGAAATCGGCCGGAACAGTCATTTGTGTCCAATTCGGAGGGGCTTTAGATGCGTGGGATAGAGTGATAACATCCCCAGTTAGGCTGACAGAAAAGTCCGCCAGTGCTCTACCGGTACCAATGCATCGGTCAAGTTACTTCGGAGCGAACGTTCCGCACGAAAGGCGTCAAATGGCGCAACGGCGTAGTATGGAATTTGTTCCCGTAAAATTTGAGTTTGACCGTTCCTATCGGTCAGCAGTTGCTGCGATACTGAGCGAGGGATGCTGCGCAAATCAACAGTTTCGAGCTGTGCCGCCTCGACTACTTTTACCGCGACCTCCAGTGGAACTGCGCTCCGATGGTCGATTGACATGGACAGCATTGCCCGATTTGGCAGCGATTGGACGAAGCAAAAGCCGTCGTCGAGACCAACCTTTTTGAGCGAAAGCACCGCAAGTGGTGAACCATTCGTTGGGTTTTGACTTAACGGGACCACTGAGAGACTTAAATCTAGCACAGGGCGTCCGACGAGCACCTGAGGAATCGAAGAGAACCATTCCACCCGCAGTAGGTGTAGCGCTCGCAGCAAAAGCGCAAGCGGCGCCTCCGACCATATCGAGTAACCCCGCACACGTCCAATATGCATCAGCTCGAATTGGTGACGTTCTGAAGCCTTAACCTTGAAAGCCAGTTCCAGCGATGGCCCTTCCGCATCGTCACGGCTTAACGCATCAATCTCGAGCCAGCATACATGGTGGTGCATTGAAAAAGCAAAAGTCGCTCTAAGCATGGTTCAGCCGCCGTAGATTAGTTTTCAAAGTGCTAGTAATGTTTGGCAAATCAGCCGACGAGGGGCTAGTCGTCAAACGTCACAGCAGGTGCTTGGAAGCAAGAACTGCGATTTGGTGTGAAGCACCAAGCACCGCCTCCTCCATTCCGCTCATTGTAGATGCAAACGCTATAGATGTAAACGCTATAGATGCAAAGTGTCTAGCAGGTAAAGCGACGATGAGTCACCCTGAACGCATGACAGACAGAATTCATACTTTGCAAAGCCTAAGAGTCAGGTACGCCGCAAGACTGCTTCAGCTGCGGAGGTCAATGGGTTTGAGCCAAACTCAGCTTGCTCAAAAAGCTGGCGTGCACCGGTCTTATCCCTCTCAAATTGAACGTGGCGTTGTCAATATATCCCTAGATAGCCTCGAAAAACTCTTTGAAGTGCTTTTACCCGAGCTTCATGACGGTCGCCCCCTCCGAATCCGCGTTGGTGAAGCAATAAGGAAGGTCCGGGGCGAGAAAATTTCCCAAGAACAGTTGTCTTTATTGGTCGAAATGTCGCTCACGACGATAGGTCGCATCGAGCGCGGCGAAATGGCAACGTCTATAGACCAAATTGAGAGGCTGGCGCAGGCTTTAGGTATGAAGGGTGAAGATTTACTCGAAAACTCAGCTGGTTGAGTAATCTAAAATCAGGTTTGCGGTAGTCAATCCTACCGCTGGCTCAAGGCGTTGCCTCGGGGTTACCTACACTTAAAATGGCACGCGTTTTGAACGGCGAATCACGTGCCGTGCCCCGGACAAACAAAGTGATTGATGAGGTCTTGTCCAAGTTGGTGGATTACTTATAATAACTGCCGCTCACATCACTCGTCTATAAATACAGTTTTCGATGAAACCTACAATATGACAAAACCGTTCAACCTGGCCGAAGGCGCGGCGCTGATGCACCTGGTCGGCCGCCTGACCGGCTACACGCCACGCTGGTTCACCTACTTCATCGGCGATGCCCACATCTACGAGAACCACATGGACATGGTCAAGGAACAGCTGACCCGCACGCCGTTCCCGGCGCCGCAGTTCCGCATCTCCGACCGCGTGCCGGACTTCGCCAAGACCGGCAAGTACGAGCCGGAATGGCTGGAAAAGGTCGAACCGACGGACTTCTCGCTGGAAGGCTACCAGCACCACGCGCCGATCACGGCGCCGATGGCGGTATAAGCCCGGCGGGCCGCAGGTGGATCACCCGCTGCTCCCATAGCGATAACAGCTCGGCCGCCAGCTCGCCGGCCGGCACGCAGTCCTGCATGCCGGTCCGCTCCGCGTTCAGCGCCTGATACGCGGCGGCGGAGATCGGTATCTGGCGGTTCGCCAGCAGCAGCACATGGAAACGCTCGCGGGCGCCATCAGCCGCCTGCGCCCATCCAGTCGACAGGCATCCCTCATCGCACAGGACAGGCTGCAACGCCAGCAGCCGTTGCGGCGACAACTCGGCTTTGTTCACCAGGAACGGGCCGATCGCCAACGCATCCAGCCCCGTGGTCAGGAAGCACGCGACGGCGTCGTCCACCGTATCGACGATAGGTTCATGATTGTTGTTGAACGACGTGTTGAGCAGCACCGGCGTGCCGGTCAGCGCGCCGAACGCGTCTAGCAGCTGCCAGAACAACGTATTGTGCATGCGCTTCACAACCTGTACGCGCGCCGTGCCGTCGACGTGCGTGACCGCGCCAAGCGCAGCCTGGAACTCCTGCCGCACCGGCACCACCATCGTCATGAAGGAGCAGTCCGTCCCTTGCGGCAGATCGAAGTAGCGGTCCGCATCCTCGCTGCGCACCGCCGGCGCAAACGGCCGAAACGCTTCGCGCTTCTTGACCATGGCGTTGATCCTGTCCTTGTTGGCGGCGGCGCGCGGATCGGCCAGGATGCTGCGGTTGCCCAGCGCCCTGGGCCCGAATTCCGACCGGCCCTGCACCCAGCCGAGCACTTGTCCCGCCGCCAGCAGCTGCGCCGCGGTTTGAACAATATCGTCGCAGCGCCGGAACGACAGCAGTCCCTCCCAGCGCTGCAACTGCACCGCCAACGCCTGCTCTTCGGGTATCGGCCGCCCAAGGAAAACATGCGACTGCGGCGTAATCGCATGCGCGTTTTCGCCCCCGTGCTGCAACTGGCCGAGACAGGCCGCGCCCAACGCCAGGCCGCAATCGCTGGCCGCCGGCTGGACGAATATGCGATCAAACAGGCCAGAGCGCGCCAGGCGGCCATTGAGCGCGCAGTTCTGCATCACGCCGCCCGCCGCGCAAAGTGCACGCAATCCGGTGGCGTTGCGATAATGGCGCAACACGTGGAACGCTATCTCCTCCAGTGCCGCCTGGGCCGCTGCCGCGACGTCGCAGTCGCGCGTTGAGAAAACGTCGTCTGGATGGCGCGGCGGTCCCAACTCCGCCAGGTGGCGCAACAGCACGCCCCGGTTCAGTTGATAACGGCCCTCAGCTTCCAGCCGGTAGGCGCTGGCATAGGCCTGCCGGTAGGTGACGGGATTGCCGTAGGGGGCCAGTCCCATCATCTTGAATTCGTCGTGCGCGCCAAAACCCAGCAGCGGTAGCGCGGCTTGATACAGGCCACCCAGCGAATCCGGCACCGCGATCTGGTCGAGTATCTCCAGTCGCCGGCCGCACGCCTCGATCACATAGCCCGAGACGCCGTCGCCAAAACCGTCGGCGGTAAAGACCAGCGCTTCGTCGTATCCCGATAGAGCGTAGGCACTGAGCGCATGGCACAAATGATGTTCGAACAGCTTGACCCTTGTGCGCGGACTGGCCATCAATCCCAGCCCGGCCTGCAAGATCGCCGCCAGTGCGTCGGCAGCGATGGTAGGATCGCGATGCTTGCCGCTTCCGCCCTGCTCACCGAACGCGAACAGGTCGACATCCCCGGCGGCGCAAGCGGCCACCTCCAGGCAAGCGCGCATGGCCCGCAGCGGCAGCTTGCCGGTATGCTTGCGGCGCGTCAGCCGCTCCTCCTCGATGGCGGCGACCACCTCGCCGTCGATCATCAGCACGGCGGCGGAATCGTGATACCAGCCGCACTCCCAGGCGCCGCGCAAGTCGCCGGCGTATGCTCGTGGCGGATGGGGTTGACCCTGCAAGCCCATGACGATCATCGCCCCTCCTTTTCCGCCGCACTGGCGCCGTTCAGGCTTCGCCTGTGCGTAGTAGCACTGCTCCCGCGCGCAGGCAGAAAGCGATCATCCGGTCCACCGCGCCGTCGGCCGCGTGGCCGGCCCAGGGCAGCTCGCCGCCGGCGTTCAGTATGGCGATGGCGTTCCACACCGCCGGCTGGTCCGCCACCGTGGTGGAATAGCCGCCCGCCGCCACCCGCATGACGCCGCTGGATTCAGGAGCGGCCAGGATGTTGTACATGCTCTTGCGCGTCACCACGCCGGCGCCGGCCACTCCGGCATGTTCCAGCAAGGGCGGCGGACGCAGATAACCGCAGGCGCTGAAGTGTTCCAGCCAGCCGCGCGCCACAGCGCTGCGCAGGCGCGGGTCGGCCGCGAACATGGCCAGCTTGCCGACCAGTGCGTCGACCTCGCGCAGGTCCCTCGCCTCCTCGGCCAGTGCGGCGCGCGAGACGGCCCGGCACCGGCCGGGCGATTCCATCAGCAACTGCGCCAGCTCCTCCAGCGCCAGACTGGTCATGCCGTCACCAAGCCAATAACCGAAGCCCCAGGTAACGGAGAACTCGCCGTCCGATTCAGCCACGTGCCAGTCGCTCGAAGGCCAGTACAGCACCTGTCCGGGCCGCGCGCTCAATGCTGTCGATTGTTCCAGGTGGCGTTCATAACGCAGGGCGCCGCGCAGTTCCGGCGTGGACTGGGCAAAGTGGTCCGGCCAGAAACGCATGGTCTTGTTGCCCACCACCGGAAAATGAAAGCCGCTGGTGCGGTCGACATGCACGCCGAACGGCGTCGCCTTGTAGGTGCCGAGGAACACCTGCGTGTCCATGCGCGCGTGGCTGATACCCACCGCCGCCGCCAGGTTCTGCACCGCACCGAGGATGCGCTCCCACAGCTCGCGGTCGAACTGGTGCCAGTCCGCCACCACCAGCGCGTAGTTCCGCAAGCCCTCCTGGTCCAGCAAGCGCGCGTTGTACGCGGCGAAGGAGCCGTCGCGCCGCGCCGGCAGCAGCATCTGGTGGCCGCCGCCCAGCAGATCGACCTCTTGGTCGTCCGAATAAAAACGCACCTTTTGCGGGCCGCCGTGGCAAAAGTCCTCGCAACAGGAAACCACCGCGCCGAACAGTTCATCGGCGGCGACCCGCGGCAGCGCCCCGGCCTGTTCCTCCGGCAGCAGGACCGATTGCCGCTCCCAATAACGCTCGGCGAAATCCAGCCAAAAATCCTGTATGTCGCGCTGGCCCATGCCCGCCCCCAAGGTTTGCGTTACGATCCCACGCGCAGCAGCTTGTATTCCACCAGCGTGCCGACCAGCGCGACCTTCTCTTCGTCATCCAGATCGCCCGGCAGCTCGCGCACATAGAACGCCGGCGTGACGCAGATGAAGCGCATGGCGTCACGCGCCAGCCGGTTGACCGACAACAGTACCTCGCCATCGGCGTTGCACAGATGGCTCAAGCCGTCGGCGTCGGCCTGCACGATGCTGCCCACATGATCGTTCAGGACGCGGCGGTGCGGCTTGACGTGGGTCTCGTCGCGCCACAGATCGGGCAGCGGCTCGCCAAACAACTCCACGTAACGCTCTTCAAACTCCGCGAACGTCGTGGCGCGCCGTGGCGGCCCGGTGTCTTCGCCCGCCGGCTCCGGCGCGTTGGACGGACTGTGATTGATATAGGTGCCGAAGTAGCGCAGGCTGAAATCGATGTATTCGGCTGTGAACAGCACAAACTGATGCCAGACTTCGTCGATGCGCAGCGAGTGCATATCCCACAGCACGGTATCGTCGGCGCGCACCATGACGATGAAGCGTTTGACCTCGCGGAACAGCACCTGGCCTTCCTCGGCCGAATCGACGATGTGCTCCTTGAGCAGCTTCTCGATCAGGTATGGCGCTTCATGGGACAGCGACTCGAATGGAGAACGGGAAGAAGTCATGTCGCCCTCACCCGCTCAAACAAGCCGCTTTCCTCCAGCGCCATGCCCAAGGCAAAGCGCTCCTCGCCATCGAGCGCCCCCGGTAGCGCGGCGACGTCGATCAGTTCGTGGCCGGCGGCATAGCTCAGCGCCGCGCGCGCGATGTCGCCCGTCTCGATCTCGCATACCAGGCCGCCCGGCGTCTCGACCATGAGCGCGCTGCCACTTGCCGTCGACTGCTGGCGCAGCACCAGCCCCTCGCTCACGCGCCGCAGAAGATAGGGCGCGGACGAGTCGTCCGGCCCGCCCCCGCTCAAATCCTCGACGTAGGCCCGCGTGGCGGTGCTGCCCAGGTCAAGGCACGCAGCCAACTGCGCGGGCGCCAGCGCCGAGCCGCTGGACGCGGCGATCTGCGCCAGCTGCCGCAGCCAGCGCTGCTTCTGGCGCGCCGCCATCACGCTGGCGTAGGCGTGAAGCGGCTGTGGGGGGGGGGGGGGGGGGGGGGGG